>JAAVGX010000016.1 GCA_014800065.1 Bacteroidales bacterium
ACGTACGGTGGTGTGAGAGGGACGGAAACGAAAGTAGGTCAGAAAACTTTCGTTTCCCGACCTACTCGATTAATGGTATGTGAACAAAGATATTATTTCATTTTTGAATTAGGCTTCATTTTAATTTGCAGATAACTGCTCGGATCTTCTTCTATTTTCTTGAGTTCTTCTTCTCTCCAGGCATCTATAGATTTCTTTAAAAGTTCGGCCTGAACAGTTGCCAACTTTTGTAAAATTTCTTCATTTGCAATCAATTCAGCTTCCAGTCTTTTTTGATTTTTCATTGTTGAAATCTTAACCTCTGTGTTTACGAAATCATTGACATCAGATATTTTCATTTTAGAAAGAACTTCGACACGATGTTTTTCGGCGTTCAATAGATTATCATATGCGCCATCCTGCATCATCATCTTGAAGAAAGTTGGTGCTGTTTCAATAATGACAAATAGCAACATTATGAACCATGCGGCAATGTCGTTGATTCGATTTTCTTCTTTTCCTGTTTCTTCAGACCAATCTCTCAGGCTATGAAACGCTTTCAATTGAGCATTAAATCCACTATATTCAAGATTGATTTTGTCTAATTCACTTCCATTTTTTCTAATTTGATCAGAAGTCCAATCAGAATGGAGAATCCTGGCTTGGTCTACTAAACGTTGGATTGAATCAATTTGTAAATCGATCTTTTTAATAGCAGATGTTTTGTCGCTATTCTGCTCATTAATGATTCCCCCATTCTTAATAATTAACTCATCCCTTTGCTGACGGTATTTTTTTAGTTTTGAAGTAATTTGGTTTCTTTTGAAATAAAAAGGCGCCATCTTATTTTCAATCGCCAATTTTTCTTTTTCGTAGTTATCGGAATTGGTATTTAATTTTGCTTTTTGTGAATTAAAAATATTCAATTGACGCTGTACAGTATTTCTTTCTATTTCAAGTTTGCTAATACTATCCGTTAGCGCGTCTATTTGTACATTACCTAGGTGTATAGTTCCATCCTGAGTATCATACACACCCTCTATATATGCTGTTTTTTCATCTTTGAGATGTTCGATTCTGTTATTAAGTCCGGCTAATCTTTGATCTAGTATTACTTGCTTTTCGATCTCAATCTGCATTTTGATGTTATCCTCAAATATTTTGAGTTCCAAAGGGGTTGAGATTACAATACCCAGAAATATAGCCATTATGATTCTTGGTAATCCTGATTTAAGTTCTGCCCACGAGATTGTGTGCTTACCATCGGAATACATTGTGTTGACAATAAACCGATCGAGGTTGAAAATGAGGAGACCCCAGAAAATGCCGAATGCCACTGCAATGTAGGTATTATCAAATACGAAATTCAAGGCATATCCCCCTGACAGAGCTGCCATAAGTGCAGTGAATAGAATAGTACCACCTATACCGGCGTACTTTGCATAGTCGCTTGGACAATATCGGAGAACATTTTTATTAACTCCGGCACATGTCCAAAGAAATTCGTTTATCCATCCGCATTTCTTCGGCACATCAAAGTTGAAGGCCTTAGAAGAATATGATTCAGTTACGTTCATAATTATTTTGGGAATATTGATTTTACCAATTTTGAGATTTTATACATTAACCCGACTTGTGGTGTTTTTGGTAATTTTATAAATACATCATCATTTATTTCAAGTCCATTCTCGTAGAGTGTTGGAATTTCTTCAATTTTTAAATTAATAAATTCAGTGTTAAGATTAGGGATACTCGAAAGGCCTTTTACTTCTAAGGTTGGTATATTTATATCTAAGATAGTTTCAATTTTAGGATGATTTATTAAGGCGCTCTCAATTATTGGGAGAGGCAACATTTGAATTTTTAGTTCCTTTTGCAGAGTTTGGAAATCGTCTTTTACTATTAATTTATAGGTTGTTGTTTCTTCGGGAGTAACGACAAGATTTCCACTTGAAAACTGTCTGCCAAAACCCATAATTTCTATTGATTTAGCATTTTTACATTCCCAAGATATTTTTACTGGTACAGATTCTAAGGTAAATTCTTTATCTGCTGTAAAATAGTTTATTTGGGCTCTTTCTGCAGTTAGTATATTAACGGTCTTTTCAACTTGGTAGCCGCTTTTAGATGTAACAGTGAAGGTAATATCTTTTGAAGATGTTAATGCCATCTCAAGAGCACCATTCAATTCAGCTTCTCCGAATTCTGAAATACTCACAGAATGAGCTCTGAGAGTAGTCCATGTTATCGTGAAGTTTTCTCCTACTGGTACTATTGAAGGATAATCAATATTTATAGAGGTAATATATCTTTCAATAGGCTGCAAGTCATTGATGTCAGCCATACTGAGATAAGAATCTATTATAGACAAACATAGATTAATATCCTCGTTCTCTAATGACTTAAGTTCCTTATAGATTTCCGAGTTTGAGAAGTTTGTAAAATCTTTAGTGGTGAATAACAAAGATTCAGTGTCTTTAAGTTTATATTTTTCCACTAACTCAGGTTTCTGAGCTATTGCAATAATACTTGTATAAATTATAGCTTCAGAAAAATAATCTATTTTTTCAGATGAGATTTTATTATTCTTTCTTTGTGGGTGCTGATAGTCTTTTAAGCCAACAATAATATCGGGAAATTTATTCTTCATTTCCGGCACATACATGGAATCATAATCCACGAGGTACAGTTGTCCTGTTTCAGAAACCAAGATGTTACCGTGCTGTAAGTCTCCATGTGCAAAATTTTGATTATGGAGTTGGCAAACCATATTTAAGAAACTATCTGCAAGTTTTATAATTTTTTCTTTCTCATTTTTGTGTTTGCATAAATATTTCTTAAGATCCAATCCCTCTACCCATTTCATTTTGGTAATTGGTTGAACCTCACCATTAATCATCACTCCGTTCTCTATGTATTCAAAGTCACAGAAGTATGGTAATTTGGACTTTTTAATTGCTTTACTTATACGAGAATATCTCTTTTTTGCATCATCCACAGGAGTATGCCAACATCTAAAAGCCCATTTTTCGCCTTTTACATTGCAAGGAATAACAACAGTATAACCACCGGTATAGTTAATTAGACGTCCTCTTGAATCGGTCAAAATGTTTGCTTTTTTGAAAAAACTATCCTTTATAAGTGCAGGATTTTGGACGCAGGCTTTTATGTCGGCTATAGTTATCATCGGTATCAATTTCAAAAATGTTTGACTTATAGATGGTTTGAATCTTGCTTATCGTTCATTTGTTCCACTCTGACCTAACTGTTTGTGTTATTTCATTGAAATGGTTTTGACTTTGAGTTTTTGGTTCATAGCCATTATCTTCCCATTCACCAGATAACTCTTTAGCGACTTTATCTTTGGGGTCGATGATTGCTTTTTCAAGAGGTTCCAAGTCATTTATATTATCTTTATTGAGATATTCTTTTAACTTGGTCGCGAGCAATTTTAATTCAGAGTCAAGAAGTAGTAGTTGAAATATGTTTGAGCGACCTTTTGAGGAAATATCATCAGCAGAGAATAACAAGGTTTCAGTATCCTCTAAATTGAGCTCAAACCAAAGATTTGGATATTTAGATAAGGCTACCAAGCTTGTGTAGATGATTAATTCTGAAAAATAATCAACCTTTTCATTTAAGGTTTCATTTTCCCAACGTGATGGATGTTGGTATCCGACTAAACCCTTGATATCATCAGAATAGCCCGATAACGCAGGAACATAAATTGAATCATAATCCACGAGGACTATATTCCCATTATCATCTACCAAAATATTCCCGTGTTGAAGGTCACCGTGAGCTATATGCAGCGAATGTAGCTCTACTACCATTTTTTTGAAAGCATTCGCTAATTCAACTAACCTTTGAGGGTTAGATATATTTTTTGCAATATATGTTTTTAAAGGATTACCATTTACCCAGTCCATTACGACAATGTCCTGAGGCCCTTGAGCGGTCAGAATCCCCTCAGTAACAAATTCAAAGCCTACAAAATAAGGGAGATTAGTAGATTTTAAAGTATCTGAGATACGTTTTGTACGTTGTCGTATATCCTCCACACCTACATGCCAGCATCGAACAGCATACTTTTTTGTAGCTGTTTCATAAGGATAAACAACGCAGAAACCACCGGCATACTTTGTAAGGCGTCCATTCTTTTTAACCGGTTGTCCACCTTTCAGCATATTTGCCTTTATCATCTGCGGTGTATCAATTGACGCAGAATATTCTGAAATTGAAGATGTTGACATGTGTTATTAAAAAAAATCGCATAATACTTTTTTTATACGTTCTTCTAATTTATCCTTGTGATTCAATGTAATATTTTTGGCAATACGAGAGTTTGATAAATAAGTAATGATTACGGATGTTATTTTCTTTGCAATTTCAGATATTTTATAAACTTTTTCTTGTTGATTTATTACTTCTTTTGTAATAGACTCTTGAGGCTTTTTAATAAGGGACGTCGTTTGCTGATTGCTTTCTTCAGTTGGATCTCCCTTTTCAATTAATTCATCAATAGAGTCTACTCTGTCAAGATTAAAGTATTCAGAGCCATCATCAATTACAACAATTAGAGTACTGTCGTCATTGTGCATACCATTTCTTCGCCAATCCTCTATAACTTCTTCAAATTCTTGATGATTTTGAATGTCTAATAGTTTCTTGATAAGAGTAGATTCTTCTGGTGTACCTTTAGCTTTTTGGAGATAATCAGAGAAAGGATCAGAAACCATAAATATAGGAGTATTAGGCCCAAGTGTTCCTTTAATTTGCTTAGGGATACCTTTGCCTTCATTTTGAAGATTGCTGTCGAANTAATCTGGATAGTTATCAAATGATTCACCCTCTTGCGATGAACAAATCTCTTCGATCTTATTATTATTAATCTTAATAAGGCAACTGTCGCCTAATACATATCCGCTCCAATCTTTACCGTTGAATCTTATGCCGAGAAAAGTTGCACCTGCAGATTTACCGTCAGAAAGCATTCTTTCTGCTCTCCAAATACCTTGATTGCCAGCCTCTTTTTGAGATTTAATAAAATCCTGAACTTCTTCGCGCCATTGGGATGTGAGCTCTTTAACAGATTCTTTATTGGGAACCCAATTAATTTCAGAGGTATATCTGTCAACAAGTATCCGAGCCCACTGCTTTTGGTATATGGATTGGCTCATTCCATCCGATAGGGCGATAGATTTAGTATCAACTGCGATACTAAATCTATCTTGACAGTCAGAAAATTGTTCTGCTTTTTTATGTGTTATAAACGCACGAATAAGCATAATTACCTATCTCTTTGAGCTTTACTGGAACCGAAATCAATAAGATTAATGAGCTGAACTTCGTCAGCTTCGAAAATACAACCTCTTGAGCCTTCTTGAACATTCAGTCCTTTAATGTGACCGAGATTGATATAAGTTTCCGGAAGTTCGCTGGATATTTCAAAGAGGAATTTTGATTCGTCATTCGAACATTCAGCCTCAGATTTGGGAAATTCCAATTTTTGTCCGGCTTTATGAATCATTGCATTGAAGATAAGCGGGTTTCCATCAGCAACAGAAAGATTTTTGATTTCTTTTGCAACCTCTATGGTTTCATTCATGCAATCTTTAACAAATTTTCCCTCATAGTAAGGTACACCGTCAGAAATATTGATTAGTATAGGTGCAGGGTTATCAGGCTTATCCTTAATCCATTGTTCAATTATAGTTTTAGCCAGTTCAAAGGCCCCTTTCATATTCGTTGCACCATCCTCTGTTATCGGTTCAATCCAAACCGGCATTTTATAGTCCACTTCTACAAGACCACCGGCACCGTCGGATATTTTTTTCTTTATAGTGTCTACACGAAGTGGGTTAGAATTAAGATCTTTGAGGAAGCCGGAAGCAACTTTCTTTACATCGTGATTATAACCAATTACAGTGATAAAGCAACGATTTTTGGGCTGGTCGCCATCATAGTTTTTATCGATGATAGTATCGATAACTCTGTTTACTGCTTTTGTCGCAAATACGGTTTTGGAGTCACCACTTTCATAAGGTTTGAGCATAGAACCCGATTGATCAACCATTATAATGAGCAGACCGGGATTCGCCGANCTCCATTGCATTTCATGTGTACTCAAGGTATGAAATTTTGCTATCTCCGAATCCCCAAGAGATGGTATGAATAAAAAAGCGCAGGATTCGTACTTTGCTCGTTCTGCTGCTAAAGGCCTTCGCATTGCCCGAAATAGTGGAACGAGCAACGCAGAGCCTACGCCGTATGATATATGAATCTCCAAGCAGACTGCACTTGTTGGTACAATCTGATTTGAGTATTTATCATACCCGAAGACATCTACTGTTGCTTCATTCTCGACTATTTCTTAAGAGGTTGCGAAGTTCTTAGCAGCCAAGAATCAAGCGTAAGTAAACGCTTTATGTGTACTCAAACCCACCCATCCGACGGTTCAACCGTCTTCGGCGTAGATTTGCGCCGTAAAATTAAACTATTTCCCTTAAGTTTGCAAATAATTAAAGGAAAAAACTGCAGAAAAAAAGCTGCGCCGGTGGGGGCGCAGCTTGGATGTTTTGAANGNAGGGATTTGCTTATTTTACTACGGCTTTGAATACTTGGTCATTCACGCGCACGATGTAGAGTCCTGCCGGCAGGCTGAATATTTCGTGGGCGCAGCCNGTCTTGNCTGCCACTGTCTGGCCGGAGGTGTTGAACACTTCAACCATCAGTCCATCCGCGCCGACAACAGTCAGCATGCCGTTGCCGCCGACCACTTCAATATCTGCACTACCTGCCAGNCTACCCAGACCGGAGAGTTCCAGNGTGGCCTTGGGGCANGCCTTGGANTCGCCCTTGTCGTACACCACTGTCAAACGATAGTCGGCCTTTGTGTCAGCCTTGTCGTCATCNAGATAGTAGAGGTCGGTTACCGGTTCANNATTGAGCTTGATGCCGTTGCGCCAGATGTTATAGCCCTTCACTTCGAGGTCGCCTGCTGAAAGCGGAGTGTAGGTGATGTCATCGATAAAGAGCATGAACTTATTCTGCGAACGTGCCACGATAGCGAAGTGCTTGCTNCCCTCGGGGAGATTGAAGCTGTACAGACTCCATTCCGGTGAAATATTGGATACGGTNCGGATGGTCTTAAAGTCACCGATAGTNGTACCGCCGGTGGAGTAGAGCACTTCGAATGTTTCAGGATAGGTCTTGGAGTAGCTTCGGGCGTAGAAGCTGATGTTCTGTGCCTTACCGGTGAGTTCGGGCGAGATAAGCCAGTCCTCACAGGGGATAGAAGCNCCNGATTCGGGGTCAACCACNAACATCTGTGCCAGATATTTCGAGCCCGAGTGCGCGTGGAAGCTCTTGTTGAAATCCTTCCAATCGCCGTCCATCACCCACCAGGTTTGCTGAGAAGTGTAGGGGATGTTGGGAATATCAACATCGGAGATTGTGCCGATTACACCACCATCTTCATCGATAGCAAGCCAGGGGCCGATTTCGGGGGTAATGAAGGCCTCNTAGCTTTCGAAATCGTCCGTTACGGCTACAGCCTCATAGCCTTCGGTCGAGGGTGCCTTCCAGCGCAGAAGGATNCTGCCNTCGGTGTTGATTTCGCCCTTCAGGGATGATACGGCAGGAAGAGTGGGCACACTCACCTCTACGGTGAAAGCTTCGCAGATGTTATCGGCCGTTGATTCATCGCCGGCATTGGCTACTTCTACATAGAANGTGGAACCTGCCTCGGTGAGTGCATCATAGATGCGGCTGAAGTTCACGGTGGTGGTTGCACCGGCTGCCAGCGAGGCTACTTNTTCGGTCAGAGCCACTGCGTTGTCGGCAAAGAGCTTCACCTCGAAATCCTTCTGTGCATCCGTACCCTTATTTTCGATAGTAACGCTGATGTTGAATTCCTTATTGAAGCCCACAGCCTTTGGNGCGTTCACTTCCACTATGCTGAGGTCGTTGGCTACCATCGAGCCTACGGTAAGGTCATCGATGAAGGTTTCGTGGTAGCTCTTGGTGATTACCTTGATGCCAACAAGTACATCCTTGCCCTTATATTCTTCCAGCGAGGCGCTCACAAGATACCAACCGGCTTCTGTGCCCAGGGTGGATATAACGGCCGATTTGAGAGTGGTCCACTCACCGTCGGCGAATACCTGAATCTCAACCACATTATTGTCCGCACCATCGGAGGTGAGGTTGTATGTGAAGAACATCACACCGGGTTTGAGAATATCATCGACATGGATTTTGAGAGTGTGGATTACAGAGAAATCGTCCTCGTTGACACCACGGCAAAGCAGCAAACCGCGGTCGGCGCTATGGGAAGNGACGCCATATTTATTGTCATCACTCAGCAGCGACCACATGGCNGAGCCATCNTCGGTGAAGGCCATCAGGTAGTCNGTATCGGCGTTGGCAAAGGTTTCGCGGTAGGGCAGTGAATATGGTGTTCCGCAAGGAATGAGGTCGGTTTCGGTCANGTCGGATACCCCGCGCTCGGTCTGCGCCGACACAAAGTAGTGCACGAACTTCTGATCGCCCGGCTCTACGGCTTTCATTGTGTAGGACGTACCGGCAATATCATCGGCGATAACCACNTGCGTTTCGGCCTGAAGCTGATAGATGGTGTAGCTTACCANGTCAGGATTGAGAGGATTACCGGCGAAGTCGGTATCCACTGCGGGCCAGCTGATGGTCACTTCTCCGTCCTTGTCGGTCTCTACGATGTCGGCCTTAACGGGTGCCGACGGTTTGTTGATGCCAACATACACTGTGCCTTTGAGCTCCTGGCTTCCACCATGGCTGTTGTAGGCGATGGCACGGTANTCAGTGTCGCCACCCTGAGCCATTTCGTCGGTAAAGGTCACGGTAGCACCCGGTTCGATGGGCGAGAAGCTCTTAACCANAGTACTGCCGCGCCACAATTCGAGGCGGTCNAGCGACTCGAGGTCNTCATTCTGAATATCCTTCGTCGGTGCTGTCACGGATGCCTTGATGATGAAAGCACCATTGGCATCGGGCACAAGTTTCAGGTCGGTAGGAGCCTGGGGTACGGCTGCCGATTTGGGCTCGCCGATGCTATAACCCTCTACATAAAGACGATAGCGATCGGCCGGGCTGATGGCGTGGATGCCGATATAGTACTTGCCCGTGGTTTCCGGAAGGATGATGCCCGTAAATTCCTGAACCTCTGTGTTGGTAAGGGTCAAAGGCTCAATCACGCTTGTGGTCATAGCCTCAGCGGTAGCGGCATTGCCCAGTTTCACCTCAAGTACTTCAGGATATGAGTCAGACTGAACAAAGGCTTTCAGCGTATATACATACGATTTACCGCTCTGCAGGGTGACGGGAGGACTGATGAGCCAGTCGTCATGAGTCACTGCGTTGCTCATTCCGATGCTCATTGTGTTGGCGTAGAACTCCCATGTACGGGGGCTGCCATCGTATTTTTCGTCGTTGTTGGCATTTATAATAGTATGGTCTTCAGCCTTCTCGGCGCTGTCGAAAACCTGCTCATAGGGAGGAATCAACGCGCCCAAAGTCACAACATTGGATTGACCTTCGGCCGAATTCTTACCACGATAGGTCGCCGTAACGCCATACCAGAATTTGGTCAGACCGGTGGGCTCGTCCACAGCGTTCTCTACAGAAGTGGCCGAGGTTTGCGAGGCTACGACCACTTGGCTCGGATAACGGACAACCTTGTAGGTAACATTTTCGGGGTCGATATATCCGCCGTCTACCGGCTCGGGAGTGGTCCACTTCACGAGGAATTTACCATCGGCATACGAAGCGGTTACAACCGGAGCTTTGGGCGAACCGTGGCCTATGATAGCTTCGATGGTGGCCGCAGGGCTGTCGCCTGCCGCATTGCTCAGAATAACACTGAAAGTGTACTTACCGTCGGCGCTTACGCTCACAGGCGCACTCACCTTCGAGCCATAAGTAGTTTCACCTTGGGCCAGAACTTCTTCACCGCTTTCAACTCGGTAGTTAACTTTACCCTGTCCGGTACCGCCTCCGAATAGCTTCGAAGGTACAGTGAACGAAACAGTACCGCTAAGGCTGCCATTGGGAAACGAGGCTTCAAGGTCGCCACACGCCGAAGGAGCATCGCTTTCGGCCGGAGCGGTGAGGATGAAAAGACCGCATACCTGTTCGCCATCGGCAAAACTGCGCAGGAGCGTGGCCGCACCTGTGCTCTTGTCAACCTCATAGATACCCGCAGAGCCATCCTCTTCAGCAACAGTCCAGAACAGTCGGCCGCTCTTGGGATCAATCACCGCGGAGGTAGCATAAAAGGGTTTACATCCGGTCTCGCCGATCAAATCGCCTGTACCCTTGTTCTTATTCAGCTTGTACAGAGCGCTACCGGTGGCTGTTTTGGCAAAGCCGTAGATAGTACCATCCACATCAGCCGCGAGCGACCACCACTCTGTGTTCAGGCTTCCAAGTCTGTCCACCGACAGAAATTTGTAGTTGATGGTGCCAAACTGGTACCCGTCGCCGGAGGCGTTTTTGAAACACCCGTAAACTTTCTTGCCCACAGGGTCGTAAGTCACATCGGTAGCCAGGCAGTACTGCTCTGTGCCGATCGACGACTTCTGTTCCCAGGTTTCGACATCATAAGTCACGATTGTGGGAGTAGTGCCCAAAAAGCTGCTCTTCTCATAGCCGGCATAATAGCTGTTGTCGGCCAATACGCCGCCATATTCGGCATTCACTCCGGCTTTTACAAGTTCGAATGATTGGTCCGCTGCGGTAGGTATTTTATACAAACCAATCTTACCGGCATCGGTAATCGTCCATGCTTCGGCATTGACCACCGAACCGTAAATCACCGGATCAGCTGCACTCGCCAAGCAGGTGCTTGTCAAAGCTAATGCTCCAACAAGCAGATACTTAGGTATAATTTTTATCATAAATAATGATTGGATTATGGAAATGATTATATTTATCTGACAAAAATACATAAAAATATCCATAAACCCAAATCACTCCGCAAAATGATAGCGAAATTGGATAAAAATAGTCTGAAAATGGATGGGTGAGGGGGTGGGGTGGCATTTTGGCGGGTTAGCGGCCGTTGTTGCGTTGTAGGCCGCCCATACCGCGGAGGCCCCCTAAACCGCCCATGCCGTTATTGTTGTTGTTGTTCCGGTTATTGCGGTTGGTTTTGGGGTCGAAGGGATTTGCCATCGGGTCGAAGTAGTCGTCGTCTTCTTCATCCTCTTCGTCGGGTCCTTTTTCGCCGCGCTTAAGTTTGGGACGATTCTTCTTGATAGCATAAGGTTTCTGTGCGTCAACCGCCAATTCATACAAATCCCAGGTCTGCTCCACATCCCAATTCTTGCGAAGAGTCAGTTTTTTGGCGAAGTAGAACACTTCCTCGGGCTGAACTGAGCTGATTGGGTCGCCGGTGTCCCATTTTCCGTTGGGATTGGAATCAATGAAGGCCCTCAGATAGTAAGTGTTTGGATTCACATAGGGGATTGTCAGCTTATCCGTACCCACAGGTTTGATGCCGGTGTACTGAGGTGCATCGGAGGTGTTGAGCAGTTGCACTACCATCTGCAGGGAGTCTGTGCCGGGCATGGTGAGGATGAAGTTGGAGTATTCTTCGAGTGCGCGCACTGTGAATTCGCCCTTGAAAGGTTTGTTGTGGGTATTGTATACACCTTCGGCACCCAGAGAGTCCACGGTAAAACGGTAATGCTCGCCCGGTGTGCGTTCGAATTTCAGGATTCGGTTCAGGAGCAGATTGGTGGAATCGGCTACGATTTCAAATTCCACCGGCTGCCACAGAGTATCCACCTGTTGCTCAAGATGCCACAAGGCGGTGTCGATGCGGCTTACCGGTGTGCTGAAAGTTACTGTCAGCGGGCGATAAACGTCCAGCGTTCCGGTGTTGCGCGAGGTTATATTGAGAAATTCGCGCCTGGGGTCGGGCAGGATGATTGTGTCGCCTGTGATGGAATCGACCTGAATCAGGGATTTAAGTCGCTTTTCCTCTTCCTCTATCTCCTTTTTGCTTTTCTTCGGGTCGCGGAAGAAGAAGCGCAGCGTGTCGGAAGTCCACACCACATTTTCCAGCGTGTCGGTGCGCGGGTATCGCAGTGCAAGGCGCAGAGAGTCGGCTGCGAGCACCTCGGGGTCAGTAATCCAGTAGCGAAGGGTGTCGTTTCCGGCACTTCGTTCGGCTACCGCCCACAGGGAGTCGGGGCGGCCTATACCCGGTGCACCGTCAACTATTGTGAGGGTAGGGGCGGTATCGGTGGGGGCGCTCAGTTTGACCTCTATGATTCGTCGTTCCGGGCGCTTATAGTCAAGCAGATAGGCCGGTTTATAGTTCGTGTTGAACCACGTCAGGAGAATGTCGTTCGGCAGGTATTGGTATCCCTCACGGCTGATGAGTGAGTCGGCTCCGGTGGATGAGTACAGAGTGTCTGTAACGGTGATTTGCTCTACCCAGGGGCTGATTATGGAATCGTAGAATGCGATGTCCTCGGTGCGGTCCCAATGGTAATCGCGGTTCACATCGTTCATGGCGAAGATGCGGTAAAGCCCCGGTTTCAGGTTTCGGATGGTGAAGTGTCCGTACTGATTGGTCCGCGCTATCTTCTCCAGCGGCAGCGTCTGCAGGGCGGTGTCCGACAGGTTCGTATAAACACCTACGAGCATTCCCTGAGCCGGCTCAAGATTCTCGGCCTGAAGGACGATTCCGGAAATTCGAAGAGAGTCGATGGAATCACCGGTTGAGAAGTCGATGGCAAAACCGTCGAGGATGTTTCCCTCATTGAGGTCTTTTATAGCATCGGCAAAGTCGACAGTATAAGTGGTGTTGCTTCGGAGAGTGTCGCGGAAATTTACAGTTACATGTCGTCCGTTTGCGGTTACCTGAGGAGTCTGCTTCTGTGCGGGGCTCACAATAACCTTGTTGAACGCATCTTCAAGCTGAACATTCTCGTTGAATGTCAGCGTAATTTTTGAAGGATTCACGTTTGTAGAACCGGGCGCGGGATTTGAGCGCAGAAACACGGGTGGCTCCTCATCTCGTGCACCCCCTTCGGGACGCCCCATGCTGGCGCATGCCGCCAAAACCAGAGCCAAAGTGCTCCACACCAGCATTCGCATGCCGTTTCCTAAATTTCCCCGGCAGCTCATAAGATTCAGTATTTACGGGAGATAATGAAATCGAACATAGCCTCGAGCTCATTCCGTACGGGAGAGACGGGCAGTCGATGCAAGCCGTCCACAGCCCTGTTGCGAAGCTCATGCATAGCCTCGTAGGCCATGTCGATGCCGCCGTGGTCGCGGGCGAAAGCCTGAATGAAGGCCACTTCTTCCGGGCTAAGCTCATCCTTTGAGAGGAGAGCCCTGACTTCTGCATTTGCTTCGGTGCCCTCGGTTGCCTGGAGTGCCTTCAGCAACGGTAGTGTTACTTTACCTTCCAGGAGGTCGTTGCCCGTGGGCTTGCCTACAAGTACGGAAGGGAAGTAGTCGAATATATCGTCGCGAATCTGGAAGCAACGTCCGAACAGAAGTGCAAAATCGCTCAGGATGTTAAATCGTTCATCGTCCACTCCGACTGCCAGACAGCCCATTTCGGCACTTGCCACGAACAGCGATGCAGTTTTGTAGTCGATGATGCGGTAATAAGCGTCCTCGGTGAGGGAATGTTCCCGTGCATTATAGATTTGGTCGATTTCGCCCATCGAAAGGTGACGACCTAATTTGCAGAGAGCTTCGATAATTCTGATGTCGCCGGTGGAAATGGCCTCCTGCATAGCCGATGATGTAAAGAAATCTCCCACGAGCACAGCCACATGATTGTCCCACACGGCATTTACGGTGGGTCGGTTACGTCGAGTCATCGAATTGTCCACCACATCGTCGTGGATGAGCGACGCATTGTGGAGCAACTCCACAGCGGCAGCCGAGGCAACTACCTTTTCGTTAACAGGTCCGAACATTCCGGCGCACATCATCAGCAACAGAGGGCGTAATTGTTTACCCTTGGTGCGCAGAAGCGAGGACACGATTTTGCTCAACAAAGTGTTGGAGGATGACAACTGCATCCCAATACGGGAGTTGAGTAAATCGAGCTCGCCACTGTGAGCGGCATATATTTCTTCCAGTACGGCCATATTCGGCGCAAAATTACAAAAATTAATTGACTTTTCAGCGCTCCCGGAAGAAATTTATGCACAAATGGTCACTACCTCGAAGCCAAAGTATCGTTAATGCGCCACGGACACCAAGAATCACTCCACCAGCTTCATAAACTCACCGTACCCTTCCGCTTCCATTCGGTCAAGTGGAATGAATCGCAGAGCCGCCGAGTTGATGCAGTAACGGAGTCCGCCCTCATCAGCAGGACCATCGGGGAACACATGACCTAAATGAGAGCCCGACGATGCTGAACGAACCTCGGTGCGAACTCTTCCGAAAGAGGTGTCGAGATGCTCAGTAATCAGATCGGACGCAATAGGCTTTGTGAATGCCGGCCAACCGCAACCCGAGTTATATTTGCGAGATGATACGAATAGAGGAGTTCCGTCGGTGATATCCACATAGATTCCCCGCCGGAATTCGTGATCGTATTCGTTTGTGAACGGAGGTTCGGTTGCTCCATTCTGTGTCACCTCCCATTGCAGAGGGGTGAGACGATTTCGCAAATCACTCTTGGCGGCTGATTGATGATGAGGCTTCAAATCACGCGCTTCGCGGAACAGGGCCGGATTGACATGGCAATAGCCGTTTGGATTTTTTACCAGATAATCCTGATGATATTCCTCTGCGGGATAAAAGTTCTGCAGCGGTTCGGCCTCGATTGCCAGTGGCTGTTTATAGCGGCGTTGCAGGGTTTGCAACATAGCATCCACAACGGGTTCATCGGCGGGATCGGTCCAATAGATACCGGTGCGGTACTGAGTGCCTATATCATTGCCCTGACGGTTCAGCGACACGGGGTCGATGCTCTTGAAGTAAAGCCCCAACAGATCGGTAAGGCCAACCTGATCGGCATCGTACACAACTTCCACAGTTTCGGCGGCATCGGTTCTGCCGGTGCATACTTCTTGGTAAGTGGGATCAGCTACCACACTATTGGCATAGCCTGCTACGGTGGACTGAACCCCCGGTACCAGCGAAAATAAGTGTGCGGTACCCCAGAAGCAGCCACCTGCCAGATATATAGTCTTAATCATCTCGCTTAAGTTGGAATTTAGTTATTAAATCATTAACAACCTAAAATTCCTTTTGGTTTTTTGTGGGGCGCGATGTTTTATAGCAAAATGTCAATGTTCTCTTTGCCACAGTGTGAGAAAAGGCAAACTGCGCAAATCATACAATAATTCCCCAAACCCCCACCGTAACTTTGCCCCCAAAACCCCGGCGAACCGTAGGGACATCGCTTTGCGATGTAACCCACGCCCAAACCGGCACAATAGCAACGCCGCGCAAGCGGCACTTTGTCTTCGGCCCCGAGCTTCAGCTCGGACTAACTATGAAAGCACGCATACAGCAAACCCCCAAGCAGCGCTACCGCTACGTCCCCGACC
>JAAVGX010000017.1 GCA_014800065.1 Bacteroidales bacterium
AGAGGCTCCGGGAACACTGCGGCAAAGAGAACATTGACATTTTGGTAAATAACTTTTGCTCCGAAAATCAACCCATCCCGGGTTGGATATTTAGAGGGAGGTGTGGCCGGGCACTTCGTACCCGGTTAACGAAGAAATCAAGGCCTCCGGCCTTGCACTCCTGCTCCAATATGCAGGGGTGGGGTTAGAGGACGAATTGGATTTCTTTGAAGGCGTAGGTTTTGTTGTTGGTTAGTTTTAGTGTGCCGTCTATGCCTACGTCTTGTATTGCGGCTTTGAATGTTTGGCCGTCGGGTGTGCGGAACGGGTGTTGGCCTGTACGCCTCCAAAGTGCGTTCATGTACTGCTGTTGCAGTTTGTCGGGGTTCGGTGAGGCTATATATTCTTTTACCGCGGTCCGAAGGTGCTGTCCGACTCTGTGAATTGCTGTGTCAATATCTGTTATGCGGCCTGTAAGTTGTACTACGGATACGGGATTGGGTGCGTCGGAGTAGAAATTTTTCTGATTCAGGTTGATTCCTGCGCCTACAATGGAGCGGTCCAAGGTCGAGCCTGTGAGTGAGTGCTCGATGAGTATGCCGCAAATTTTTTTGTCGTCCACATATATGTCGTTGGGCCACTTTATTCGGGCTTTGAGTGGAGCGATGAGTTCGTTTATAAAATCGACCAGAGCGAGTGATACCACCATTGAAAGTTCAAATTGGCGTTTCGCTTCCAGCGAAGTTCTGAATAATATTGAGAATGTGAGGTTTGCTCCGGGTTCAGCCTCCCAAGAGTTGCCTCTTTGTCCGCGCCCGGCGGTCTGCTCGCGTGCAGCGATGAGCAGACCGTCGGGAGCTGAGGGTTCTTCCTTGAGTAGAGTGTTGGTGGAAGCACAACTTTCCACCACACGCGTGAGGTTTGTTTCAGACATTGTAAGTGAGGGTTCGGGAATCGTCGTCGTTTACGGTAATGCGAACCGTGACGGTATCAGCAGGCAGAGCTGCTGCGATACGTTCGGGCCACTCGATGAGGCATATAGAACCGGAATCGAAATAATCCTCGATACCGAGGTCGAGCGCTTCTTCCAGTGATTCCACCCGGTAGAAGTCGAAGTGATTGATGAGTTCAGCAGTAGTGTCGGAGCGGTATTCGTTAATCAGAGCGAAAGTAGGGGATGCGGTTTCCTCGGGGTCTACGCCCAGTTCTTTGCAGAGAGCGTTGATGAAAGTGGTTTTACCGGCTCCCATATCGCCATAGAATGCAAAAACGGTGTTGTCGCCCATATCGTCGACGAATTGTCGTGCTGCATCTTCAACAGCTTCGAGGTTTGGTATTTGAATTGTTTTCATGTTATATTGAAATCTTATCTTGTAGCTTGAAAAGAAATATTCTTAAAAATGAAAATCGGCGCGGTAGCTCCCACGGCCATAGCGAGGAGTATGAAGAGGCATGTTATGCCGTTTGATGTGAAGAGGTAGAAATAATGGTCGTAGTTTAGTTCTGCGCCATGCAGGAGGCACATCAGGAGACCGCCGAAAGCGCGGTAGGCGTACATACCGGGTATCATTGGGAGCAGAGAAGGGAAAATGGATGTTTCGGCGGGCATTTTTGAGATAGGGGAGAAAAATACCGCCATACATCCGACCACAAAAGCGGCTGCCAACGAAGCTCCCACAATGTGCCATCCGGCCACATCCATGAGCAACATTCGCCCGGAATGGCCCACAGCAGCAATAATTGCGCAGTATATAAAAGCGCGCTTAGGGGGCTGACTTATAGCAGCGAATCCAATAGCTGCAATAGCTGCAAAGAGAGCATCCTGAAAAATTCTGATATACAAATCCATAGGCAATTCAGAACATTCCCACCTGCATCATAGCCATGCCTGCACAGAGACCCAGCGACAGGCAGCATGTGAGCACTACCGCATCCATGAAACGACTGAAGGCACAGATGTAGTGATGATTAAGTAAATCGGAAAAAGAATTCAGGAAAGGAATTCCCGGAACGAGGTAGAGCACCGAGGAACCAATAGCAATTCCGGGGGTAGAGCCGAGTCCGAAAAGCATATCACTTGCAGCAATCACAGTGCTGATGAAAGCGCAAAGAGTGACAATGACCCTGAGGTCGATGTGCCGGGCAGCCAAGCGTTGCTTGAAATAGAACCCGACCAAAGTTGAAAGAGTTACGCAAGCCATGGCAACCCAGTCGCCCCCGAACAGTCGGCAGAAAGCGGCGTTAGCCAAGGCAGCCAGCACAAGGACAATGTTGGGATTTATTCCCGGAGCAGAAATAATCTCATCGTATCTCGCCCAAGCCTGGCTGAGCGGCATACCGTCGTCGGCGATAGTCCAGCTGAGGCGACTCAATTCGGTGTTGCAAGCATAGCTGATACCGCAACGCGGAACGGCTGCCATAGTGGTGAAAGCGCGCTCGGAGCAATGTTTTTCGTTGGCCTGATTGACCACCAGATGGACATGCCGCGGGAAAATAGTCACCTCCACCTTATGGCCATAAGCCTGAGCCATTCGCTGAAGGTTCATCTCGAGTCGGAGGCAAGTAGCGCCACAACCTAACAACCTGGCGGCATATTCCACCAGGAAAGCTCCCAGAGCGGGAGTAGAAGGAAGATGGTCAGAGTTCGGGCTCGTCTTCATCGCAGTCGTCGTCCTCGTGCAAGGGGTCGCCGGCTACAAAAAGCTCTTCTCTCTCGCTGCCCATTTCAATGAAATGATGTTTATGAACCTTAGCAGCGGCGGTATGAAGTTGGCGACGGTGGTGCACAGCCACAAATAATTTAACCATAAAATATAAAACCACTGCCGCAACTATGCAGAGCCAAGTAATCATCGGTGTTGTCATAATTCCTGATATTAATAAGTTCTGCAATTATAACACGCGGGGTAGGTCAAATGTTGTTTCGGGAATTTGAGTTTATGCCTTCGCCCTATTACGGACAATGTCGATAGCAGCATAAACGGCAGCCCTGAGACTATCGGGGGAAGCCTTTCCCTGGCCGGCGATGTCGTAGCCGGTACCGTGGTCGGGCGAAGTACGCACATAAGGCAGCCCGGCGGTGAAGTTGACGCCGGAGTCCATGGCCAAAGCCTTGAAAGGCGCGAGTCCCTGGTCGTGGTACATTGCAAGGATTCCGTCGAAAACCTTGTAATTACCCGAGCCGAAAAAGCCGTCGGCTGAATAGGGACCGAAAGCGAGAATTCTCCGGGCCTGGGCTTCTGCTATTGCGGGTTCAATAATCTCCTGCTCCTCATTCCCCAAAAGACCGTTTTCGCCGGCATGAGGATTCAGAGCCAACACCGCGATTCTGGGATTGAGGCATCCGAAATCATGACGAAGAGAAAAGTCCAGAGCCTCGATTTTTTCCAGAATCAAATCTTTGGTCAAAGTCTCGGCGACCTTGCCGAGGGGTATATGAGCCGTAGCGAGTGCCACGCGCATATCCTGATTACAAAGAATCATCAGGCTTTTACCCGGGTGTTCCTCATCGGTCAGGACCTCCTGAAGATACTCCGTGTGCCCCGGGAAAACGAATTCGGCGCTCTGAATGGAGTGCTTGTCGATCGGTGCGGTGACAAGGACGTCGATGGCCCCTTCACGCAAATGAGCCGTAGCGGCTTCGAGAGCAGCAAAAGCGGCCTGTCCGGCAGCCTGAGATGCTACGCCGGGTTCGATTTTGAGATCTTCCCCCACCACGTTTATGATGGAGAAGGAGCCGTCCTTAGCCTGAGAAGGATGTTCAATCTTCTGGAGCTGAACCGGATGGAGTTCCATAGCCTTTCGATAGAATGCAGCGGCCTTCGCGGAGCCGTAAACGATGATTTCGGCAATGTCGGCCATACGCGAATCCTCGAGCATTTTCAGAATGACTTCATATCCTATGCCGTTGGTATCTCCGTGGGTGATGCCCACTTTTATTTTGCGGTTATTCATATTTCATTAAACATTAAGATGATTTGGCACCGGCGAGCATACCGCAGGCGGCATATATGTCTTCGCCGCGCGAGGCTCTGATAGTTGCCGTTACGCCGTGCTCATTGAGCATCTCGCGGAATCGTACCATTGTTGCTTCGTCGGATGGTTCGCCTTCGAAACCGGGTGTACGGTGAAATCGAATCAGATTGATTCGCAGGGGTATGCCCTTGACCATTCTTGCCAACGCCATTGCGTGTCGGGCATCGTCGTTGAGTCCCTTGAACATTGTATACTCCAAGGACAGACGACGTTGTCCGCTCCAATCGTACTGGCGGAGCAGGTTCATTATGTCGGTAAGAGGATAGGCCTTTTCTACGGGCATTAAGTCGGCACGCTCGGCAGCGAAAGGGGAATGTACGCTAATGGCAATATGCACCTTTGTGCGGGTGATAAGTTCCCGGAGACCGTGTAGGTTACCGATTGTGCTGACGGTGATTCTCTTCGGGCTCCAGCCGAACCCCCAAGGGGCTGTGAGGATTTCAATAGCGCTGATAACGGCATCCAGATTATCGGTAGGCTCGCCCATACCCATAAATACGATATTGGTGAGTTTGTCGGCTTCGGGGATTGACATTATCTGATTGATAATCTGAGCCGTGGAGAGGTTACCTTGCCACCCGCCCTGCCCTGTCATGCAGAAGCGGCATCCCATGCGGCATCCGGCCTGAGATGAGACGCAAAGGGTTGCACGGTCGCGGTCGGGGATGTATACGGCCTCGACATCACGCTTGGGGGCTCCGAGGAACAGGTACTTTACGGTGCCGTCGGAGCTCCTCGCTTCACTGATTGGAGCCGTGCGTCCCACGGTGTATTCCTGAGCCAGGCGAGCTCGTGCGGCCTTGGGGAGGTCGGTCATAGCGTCGATATCGGTGACACCACGGCTGTAAATCCACGCGGCCATCTGTCGCGCTGCAAAAGGCCGGAGTCCGACCTCCTGCGCCACGGCCTTGAGGCCGTCAAGCGAGAGTCCTAAGAGCGTTTTTTTCATATCAGTCCACAAGTTGGGCAAGCCCGCGTATAGCCCTGTGTGCGGGCATACCCTTATAAAGAATAGAATAAACAGCCTCCAGAATAGGCATATTGACCTCCAGGTGCTTGTTAATATCGTGGATGCACTTGGTACCGTAGTATCCTTCGACCGTCTGCTCCATCTCCATCTTGGCGGCCTTGACGGAGTATCCACGTCCGATCATAGAGCCGAAGTTGTGGTTTCGAGAGAAACGGGAGTATGCCGTAACCAAGAGGTCGCCGAGGTAAACGGAATCGCAAATCTGCCTGGGTCGTGGGTCGACGGCTTCGAGGAAGTGCTCCATCTCACGGATAGCGTTGCTGACAATGATAGCGGTGAAGTTATCGCCCGTTTTGAGGCCGTGCACAATTCCGGCGGCGATAGCGTAGACATTTTTCAGGACGGCTGCGTACTCGATACCATCCACGTCGGAGCTTGTGATTGTGTGGTTGTTCTTGCCTTGGAGAAGAGTCGAGAACTTGTCGGCCATTTCGAGGTCGGTGCAACCCACGGTCAGGTATGAAGGACGGTCGAGAGCCACCTCCTCGGCATGGCACGGGCCGCCGATAACGAGCATATTCTGCTGCTTGACACCGAATTGACGGCGCATATAGTCGGTGATTAGCTCGTTGGTATCCGGCACGATGCCTTTTACCGCCGATACGACAGCCTTATCACTGATGTCGACGGATATTTTGTCGGCATGACCCTTGAAGTATGGCGAAGGCATAACCAGCAGGAGGGTATCAGCCTCAGAGCAGACCTTGTTAATGTCGGAGCAGAATTCGATTCGCTCAATGTCGAAGTTAACATCGGTGAGGTATGCGGGATTGTGACGCAGGCGTTTGAAATCCTCGATACGGTCGTCGCGGCGCATATACCACATAATCTGCTCGGTGTTCTGGAGGATAAGCTTAGCCAGAGCGGTGGCCCAGGAGCCACCACCCATAACGGCTATTTTCCCGGGGAATTGCGTATGTTCCATAGAGAGTTTAAAAAAGAATCCCGTTTCCAGAGATTAACTCCGCCGAACCGGGATTAATCCAAATCAATCGTGAATAGCGGCAATCCAGGACTCGATAACTTCGGGTGTGGGGTTTTTGAGGCCGAGTTTGAATTTTTTGTTAATGCCACAGAGTTCCTGGAAGAGTTTGCCGGGAACAGCGGAAGCGAGTGCTTCGACAGTGAGCACGCCGGCTTTCTGCAATGGAGCTACCCATTCTTCGGGCACGCCGATGGCAGTGAAAGCTTCGGGTTTGTCGCGCTTCTCCACCTTTTCGGGGCGCATAGTCGGGAAGAGAAGTACTTCCTGAATTGCCTGCTGACCGGTCATCAGCATGCAAAGGCGGTCCATACCGATACCCATTCCGGAAGTAGGAGGCATACCGTATTCGAGAGCGCGAATAAAGTCGGCATCGATGATCATGGCCTCGTCGTCGCCCTTTTCGCCCAGTCGCATCTGTTCAACGAAGCGTCCGTACTGGTCGATCGGGTCGTTGAGCTCGGAATATGCGTTAGCGAGCTCCTTGCCGTTGACCATGAGCTCGAAACGCTCGGTGAGTTCGGGGTTGTTGCGGTGGCGCTTTGTGAGGGGGGACATTTCGATGGGATAGTCGATGATGAAGGTAGGCTGGATGTAGTTGCCTTCGCACTTTTCGCCAAAGATTTCGTCGATGAGCTTACCTTTGCCCATTGTTTCGTCGACTTCGATACCGAGAGAACGAGCTGCCTGGCGGAGCTGAGCCTCATCCATGCCGGTGATGTCGATGCCGGTGAAGTCCTTGATGGCCTGTGCCATGGTTACGCGAGGGTATGGAGCTTTGAAGTCGATTTCGTGGTCGCCGAACTGAACCTTTGTTGTTCCGTTGACATCCATCGCGATAGTTTCGAGCATACGCTCGGTGAAGTCCATCATCCAGTTATAGTCCTTGTAGGACACATAGATTTCCATGGCGGTGAACTCGGGGTTGTGAGTGCGGTCCATGCCTTCGTTACGGAAGTTTCGGCTGAACTCGTATACACCTTCGAATCCGCCGACGATGAGGCGCTTGAGGTAGAGCTCGTTTGCAATTCGGAGGTAGAGGTCGATGTCCAGCGCGTTGTGGTGGGTGATGAAGGGACGAGCGGCGGCTCCGCCGGGGATTGTCTGCAGTACGGGGGTGTCCACTTCCACATATCCGTGGCGATTGAAGAAGTTTCGCATGGACGTGAAAATGGCGGTTCTCTTGAGGAAAATCTGCTTGACGCGGTCGTTTACAATCAGGTCCACATAACGGCGGCGGTATCGGAGTTCGGGGTCGTCGAAAGCATCGTAAGTCTTACCGTCCTTTTCCTTAACAATGGGAAGCGGGCGGAGGCTCTTGCTAAGCACGGTGAGCTCCTTGGCATGGACAGAAATTTCGCCGGTCTGAGTACGGAAAACGAAGCCCTTGACGCCGATAAAGTCGCCGATGTCGAGGAGTTTCTTGAATACTGTGTTGTAGAATTCCTTATCTTCGCCGGGGCAAATTTCATCGCGGTTTACATAGACCTGGATTCTGCCATTTGCATCCTGGAGTTCGAGGAATGAGGCCTTACCCATGATGCGTCGGCCCATGATGCGGCCGGCTACAGTGACTTCGCGCACGGGAGCGTCGTCAGTAAAGTTAGCTTTGATTTCGTCACTGTGACCCGTAACTACATATTCAGCAGCAGGATAAGGGTCGATGCCAAGCTGACGCATAGCGTCGAGACTATTTCGGCGTATCTGTTCTTGTTCGCTTAATTCAAGAGGGTTCATATAGCGTTTTTGTTTATATTCAGTTTCGAGAGAGGGCGTAAAAGCCCAAAGTACGGGCAAAGATACAAAATTTCCATCAAACCTGAGCACTCGGGCATCGAAAAGTTAGGCTTCTTTGCGGCATTGCGGAATTTTTACTACCTTTGCATAGATAAAATGTCGGGGCGAACCATATCTCTGATATTGACACTATTTTGGACTCAAACTTAGACTATATCCATTCACTGAAGGCAAAAGAAAAGGTTCGGGTGCTGTTTGTGTGCCTGGGCAACATATGCCGTTCGCCGGCCGCAGAGGGGGTGTTCCGCGCAATCGTCGAGGAGCACGGTGCAGCCGAGCGATTCGAGATTGATTCGGCTGGTACGGGCAACTATCATATCGGTGAGCTGCCCGACGACCGTATGCGTATCCATGCACGGCGGCGAGGGTATGAGCTCACGCATCATTGCCGTCAGGTTCACGCATCCGACTTTGAGGAATTCGATCTGATCATACCCATGGACGCATCCAACGAGCGTAATCTTCGGCGGATGTGCCCCACCCCGGAAGATGAGCGCAAGATTGTGCCCATGGCCACATTCGTGGACATGGCTATGCGCTACGACCACATTCCCGATCCCTACTACGAAGGGGCTGAGGGCTTTGAGCTCGTTCTGGACCTGCTCCAAAACGGGTGCGAGAATCTCTACACCGCGCTTTCTTTTAAGCCAATATAATAACGTCCATTTTTTTCAATCCACGCCTAAAATTCTAAACCTAAAATAATGAGAATCCTATCATTCATTGCATGCCTGCTGGTAGCCTTGGGCCTGAGCGCTCAGTGGCAGATAATCCGTACTCCCGAACCCACCCGTCCCGAAGGTCAGACCGACCTTGTGGGCTTCCGCACCGCACCCATGGACAGTGTCCGTGTGGGCTTTATCGGGGTGGGTATGCGCGGACGCAGTGCCGTGAGCCGCTTCACTCATATGGATAGCGTAATTATCAAGGCCGTTTGTGATAAGCACGAGGACCGCGCCCGCAGCAGCGCACAAATCGTGGCGAATGCCGGTCTGCCCCAAGCCGATGTGTACTTCGGCGATGAAGGTTGGAAAGAGCTTTGCGAACGCCCCGACATCGACCTGGTATATATCTGCACCGACTGGGTGAACCATGTTCCGATGGCTGTTTATGCTATGGAACACGGCAAGCATGTAGCCCTAGAGGTTCCGGCGGCTACATCTCTGGAAGAATGCTGGCAGCTGGTTGATACCGCCGAGCGCACCCGCCGGCACTGTATGATGCTCGAGAATTGCGTGTACGACTTCTTCGAACTCACCACACTCAACATGGCTCAGAAGGGTCTGTTCGGCGATGTGCTGCATGTGGAGGGGTCGTATATCCACAATCTGGCTCCTTTCTGGAAGGAATACGAGGGTAACTGGCGCCTGGATTTCAATGAAAAGCACCGTGGGGATGTGTATGCTACCCACGGTATGGGTCCGGCAGCGCAGTTGGTGAATCTGCACCGCGGCAACCGTATGCTCTACCTCACCGCTATGGATTCGAAGGCTCTGACGGGCCCGAAATTGGTGCTGGAACAGGAGGGTCGTGAAGCTCCGGACTTCAAGAATGCGGATCATACCATGACCATGATTCAGACCGCAACCGGACAAACCATGCACATCCAGCATGATGTGATGAATCCGCGTCCCTACAACCGTATGTATCAGCTCACGGGAACGAAGGGTTTTGCAAATAAGTACCCCATCGAGGGCTTCTGCTTCGAGGAGGTAGAGGAATTCGAGGGTATTCCCGACCACGAAAATCTTTCCAGCCACTCTTTCGTACCCGACTCAATCCGCGATGCCATGCTGGCTCACTATCGCCACCCGATTCACAAGGAAATCGAGGAGAAAGCCCGTAAGGTGGGCGGACACGGGGGCATGGACTTCATCATGGACTATCGCCTGATATACTGTCTGCTGAACGGTCTGCCTCTCGACCAGGATGTGTACGACGCGGCCGAATGGAGCTGTCTGGGCGATCTGAGCCGTATTTCAATCGAAAATAATTCTGCCCCAGTGGAGGTGCCCGACTTCACTCGCGGAGCGTGGAACAAACTGAAGGGTTACCACCACTATATGAAGGGTGAATAAGATGACCCCTCAGGAGAAACTTACCCGGCTCTCCACCAGTCCAGTGGGACGGTTGATGTGGGAGTACAGCCTGCCGGCGGTTGTCGGTATGCTGGTGATGGCTCTGTACAACATTGTTGACCGAATATTCATCGGCCAATACGAAGGGGTACAGGCGTTGGCCGGGCTGACCATCACCTTCCCGCTGATGAATCTTGCCACTGCCGTAGGTGTGCTGGTGGGCGTGGGGGCTTCTTCGAGAGTATCTATTGCTCTGGGCGCAAATAATACTGATGAGGCCAATATGCTACTGGGCAATGCGGCTTCTCTGACCATCATCAACGCGGGAATATACATCCTCGGCTTCGCCATCTTCATGGACCCTCTGCTGCTGGCTTTCGGTGCCGACCAAACTACTCTGCAGTATGCCCGAAGCTACATGATGCCCGTGCTTCCGGGGCTGCTGCTGACCAACTTCGCCTTCTCGCTCAACAATGTGATGCGAGCCTCGGGCTACCCGGGTCGTGCGATGGCGACGATGATAATCGGCGCGGTGATCAATGTGGTTCTCGACCCGTTTTTCATAAGCCTGTGGGGAATTACGGGGGCCGCTCTGGCCACCGACATCGCCATGGCCGCGTCAGCGGTTTTTGTGGGCCGGCACTTCTGCGGGAAGCAGCCCGTGGTTCGATTTATGAGTCGAAATTTCCGGCTGCATTGGCGCGCGTTTGTGGCGATAATCTCCATCGGCGCCGCTCCGGCTATTGTCAACGCGGCAGCCAGCGGAATCAATGCAATCGTGAACAAGACCCTGGCTTCCTACGGTACTCACTACGACCTCGCCGCCGCGGGTATCTTCGTGACTTTTACCTCGCTGGCTGTGACCATTGTGCTGGGGATATGCCAAGGTATGCAACCGGTGGTTGGCTATAACTTCGGGGCAAACCTCTACCATCGCCTTCGCCGCGCCTACTGGCTGGCTGTGGGTGTGGCCACGTTTATCACCACCGCCGCGACCGTGGTGGGACTTTGGATTCCCGAGCAGGTTGGTCATCTGTTCACCACCGACCCTGCTCTGGCTCCTCATGTGGCTGCGGCCTTGCGCGGGGCAATGTGGGCCTTCCCCTTGGTGGGGTTTCAGATCATTTCGACCACTTTCTTCCAGAGTCTGGGGAGGGCTTTCGAAAGTATTGTGGTGAGCTTCCTGAGGCAAGTTATCTTCCTGGTGCCTCTTTTGCTGATACTCCCGAAGTATATGGGGCTCAACGGAGTGTGGACTTCGTTTCCACTTTCCGACATCGCATCAACTTTAGTGACCTCTATTCTGATTTACATCACTCTCCGCCGACTGCCCACCTCAAAAGCTAAATAAATGAGAAAAGAAGAATATATAAAGACTAACCGCCAATGGCTTGCCGAGAAGGCTCAGGAAGCCGGGGTTGAACTCCTCGACAAAGGTATCTACTACAAGGTGCTTCACAAGGGCAACGGTCCTCAGCCCAACCGCAACAGCGTGGTGATAGTCCACTACACCGGCACGCTGATCAATGGCAAACGCTTCGATTCAAGTCTTGGCGGTCCGGCACCGGCCTTGCGCCTGCGGGAGCTGATTCAAGGGTGGCAGATAGCCCTCCAACAAATGCATGTTGGCGATAAGTGGGAGATTTACCTCCCCGCCGAGATGGGCTACGGAAAACAATCGATCCCCGGAATTCCCGGAGGGTCGACGCTCATTTTCCAAATCGAGCTTAAGGGAGTTGCCTGAGCTTATTCAGGCAAGTTCGGGCCTATAATTTTTTCGTAGGCCAGGCGCGGACCCCAGGGGAATGTGTAGCTGCCTCGTTCGCTGAATCCGAGGGAGGCCAGGAGGCGGTGCATGGGTGTGTTTTTCAAGCCTGTATCCACCTTTATGACGCGGAATCCGAGTGGACGAATAATTCGCTCTACTTCGACCAATATACTCACCGACAGCCTTTTCCCGCGGGCAAAGTCGGCTATTGCGAGTCGATGAACGGCCACATAGGGCTCGTTTGTGTGCCAGAGTCGGGAGGCACGGTCGTACTCCACATCGCCGTCGGTGTCGATTACGCAGTATCCTGCGGGGAGTCCGTCTAATTCGGCTATATATCCTTTTCGGGCAAGAACGTCGCGGGTAATTACATCCTCGGATGGGTAGCCGTCGGCCCACTGAATATTGCCGCATGCCCGCTGAAAAGAGCGGGCCTCCGAGCAGATGTTCAACGCAGCGGGTATATCGGAAGGGTTGGCAGGTCGAAGAGTAATCATGCTGCAAATATAGCGAATTTCGGGATGAAATCTACTCCGACTTCGGTTTTAACATTCTTTTACGATGCTGTGTGACATATTGACACAGCCTCCGGATTAAATTTGCAGAGTCACTAAAACCTTTATGAATTATGGCTCGCACCCTCATCATTGGAATCGGTAGCGCCGGATGTAACACCGCCGAAACCATCCGTAGAGAATCAGAACATCCCCAGTTGATCTCAGCCCGCTACATCTTTGCCGACGTTTTTGCCAAAGGTCCGCACATTCCTCATATGTACCTCGACCCTGAGAGCAACCCCTTCCCTGCTTCCTTATTCCAAGGGTTCGATACCGTATGCATTATCGCCGGACTGGGAGGCACCACCGGTTCTAACTACACAGCCGATGCCGCACTCAAGGCCCGAGCAGCCGGTGTGCCCAACGTACTTGTGGTGGCTACCACACCTTTCACCTTCGAAGGCGAAAAGAGAGCGCACCGTGCTATGGTGGCCCGCGAGCGCCTCCACGAACTTGAAGGCGTGGCCACTCACACCTTTGCCAACGATATTCTGGTTGAAAAATATCCGGAAATGGAATTTTTCGACGCTTTCAACTATGCCGACCGCAATATGATGCAGATTGTAGAGCAGCATATCTAATACAGCCCTGACTATCAAGACAATGTAAGTGTTTGATTCCGCCAAAGAGAATCTTTCGGGCGCTTTTTCAAACTTCATCAGTCGCATTGCCCGCATTGCTCCTTCTTCAATATTGAAAAATCACTTCAAAATCTCTCTCTGCAAAAAATCATTTAAAAGTAAGCACACTTAAAAAATTAATACTTATCTTTGTGAAAAAAAAAAAAAAATCAGCTACATAGTCTTGATGGCCGTCATGGTGCTGATGGTTTGCGGATGCCGCCGGCAACCGGGCTCTGCGGTTATGCAGCTGTATGAACTGACCGATACCGCTCCAGCCCAAGCTCTTGCCGGACTTGACTCACTCACCACGGCCAACCTCAGCGAGACCGACCGACGGATGGCCGACTTTGTGCGCCTCAAGGCCTCCGACAAGGTCTACATCACACACACCTCCGACTCCACCATACTGGCTCTGCTGGACTATTACGAGGACGACAACCGTTTCGGCCCCGAAGTGCTCTCCTACGCCGGGCGCGTATACTCCGACCTTGGCGACTACCCCACCGCCCTGTCCTACTTCCAAAAAGCCCTCCAAGCCACCCCCACCGAAAAGAACCTCCGCCTCCGAAGCGCCATCGCAAGCCAAACCGGCCGCCTGCTCAACTCTTTATGCATGAGGTCGGAAGCAGTTCCTTATCTTAAAGAAAGCCTATTAATTGATTCATTACTCAGGGATACAATAAATCTGATGTATGATAATCAGCTTATTGGAAGTATTTATATGAATCTTAACAAGCTTGATTCAGCTCAAAATTCACTACAAAAGAGTAAGCTTTATTCAATGAATTTTACAGATTTGGATAGAGCGGAAACCGATTTGTATCTTTCTCGATTAGAATTATTACGGAATCAGCCTGAAAAAGCTATTAGTTTAGTAAGAGGTTTGGAAAACCGCGTTGATAGCTTTTATTATAATCTTTCGTTACTATATTCTGCTCAAGCTTATTTAAGTGCCAATAAAATGGATAGTGCATATATTTATGTTGATGCACTAATCCATAGCCGTATGCCTAAAGATAAGCATACCGCTTATGACATTCTATTTAACACCACACTTCAAAATTATATACCCCAAGATTCTCTAAAAACCTACCTAAATCATTATCAAAGTAGTGTTAAACGCTATTTTCAGACATATGAGGCTCAAGCCTCAATAAACCAAAATGCAATGTATAATTATCAATTGCACAAGATTAAAAGATTGGAAGCTGAGAGAAAGCATAAAACCGGGTTGATTGGGCTGAATATATTATTAATGTGCTTTTTGGTCTCCATAGCTATTGTATTTTACTATAGAAACAGAAACTTAAAAAATATTATTCTCTTAAGAAAAACGTTGGATGACTTCACCGCATTGAGGTTATCTATAAATAACACTACTGAAAATAATACTACTGAAAATAATACTACTGAAAATAATACTACTGAATCAATTACGAAAGATTCAATAGAAAGTGGCATAGAGGTTGAAGAAACTCCAACGCAAAGCCTCAATAATCAAAATGAAACAGAGGCAGCAGAGAAAATAGATTCTACTATCGAAACGGAAGTTGATGAACCTTCAGAAGAACTAAATAGTGACATGTTAAAACAAAGATTGAGAGAAGAGATTCTCAAGATTTTTAAAGATTCACCCCAATCAAACATCTCAGAAAAAGTAAAAACTTCTGAAGTTTGCATATCAATAAAAAAAATGGCAGATAATAATCAACGTGTTAATGAACGGAGTCCGCTTTGGGGTAAATTGGAATCTATAATAAAGAGATGTCATCCGAACTTCTTTGAGAAATTGAATTTGCTATTTGGACGCCCACTTAAAGAAGAAGAGCTGCGCATCGTGATGTTGATTAAGAGCGGATTTACACCAACAGCCATTGCCATTTTAGTTGGGCGGGCAAAAGGAAGCATATCATCACGACGCGCCAGACTATGTGAGGAAATTTTTAAGACAAAATCGGGGGCAAAAGTATTTGACGACTTAATAAGATATTTATAAGTAAGTTAATGTAAATTTATTGTGCGGATTTAGTGCGGATTTGTGCGGTTCTTTAATCCACACATATAACCGCACTAAATCATAGTTGTGTTATTTTTTTAATTGCTAACTTTGCAGANCTAATCAATTCATTATATTCTAATGAAAAAGTTCTTAGCAATTCTAATTTGTATTCTTTGTGCAGTATCCCTTTGGGCCGATGATTTACCTAAGCCCTTTCCTTTATTGAAAAACCCTCTGCCAATAGGTGGTAATACAGGTTCCGGAGATAATGGAGAATCCGGAGGAGATGGTAGGGGGAATGAAGGAGGAGAAGATCCCGGTAAAGGTCATCGAGCACCTGCGCGTCCTGTGTTCTGCTCCATTGACTTCGATTCTGCCGAAGTCAATATCACCGGTTACGACTCTGCCGAGATTGAATCCTACGAAATCTGCGATGCCGAAAGCCACGCCTGCATCTTCGCAACCAACGATTGCGCAGAATTCGTTGCAGAACTCGCCAACACCCACGAGACCGTCTATGTAATCTTCTACTTCGACGACTTCACACTCTGTGGATATTTCACCCGATAACCAGCAAGAACGTTTTTATAAAGCATAATTTCAATTAATAAATTGCGTNATTAAGTTGCGCCGTTAAAAGTCACCACGATAGTGTGACTTCAATTAAACCCAATCTCAAACGTAGGGAGAAAATTGTAAAACTTACAGTAGACCAGAAGGGGATGCTACACGGTGGATTTGCTCTCCAAGCAGCATTACCACAACCCGATGGTCCCAACACCACCAACAAAAACTGCAATATGAAGGGTGAAGATGTTGTAAATCAGAATTGTATCTGTGAGGGCTGTTTCAAGTTATCAACCGAAAACGATGGTTGTTTCAACTTCAAATGCTTGTAAACTAATGTGATGTGACATTGTAATGCATGGCAATGACAATGTCACATCACTAAAATGCGTTAGAATGAATATTAGTGTATACTCTGAATTCCTAAAAGGTCTGGACGGCTATATCTACCTTTTTAATACTTTGACTTTAAAGTGGCTGCAACTTGATCCAAAATTGGCATCAATACTGAGAAGTCATGCCAATAACCTGATACGACTAAAAGATATTCATCCTGAATTCTTTAACGTATTATTAAAGGAAAACTTTATAATAGAAGAAGAAGGTGAAGATATAGATAGAGCAAAGAACAAAATTATAAAAGAGTATGAAAATACGGATTATGTTAAGATTACTATTAATCCAACCTTAGACTGTAATGTTCGATGCTGGTATTGCTACGAAGACAAATATGAAAAAAGTATGATGTCTTCAAGCATGATAACAGCAACCATTAATTTTTTATGCGCCTTAATTAAAGAAAAAGAAATAAAGGAACTGCAACTATCATTTTTTGGAGGAGAGCCTCTTTTATATTTTGATAATGTCGTTTTACCTATAATCAAAGGTATTGCGCCTATTGGCAAGGATCGGGGTACATCTGTACGAGTTCATTTTACCACAAATGGATTGTTACTATCATCTCGTATAATTGAAATATTAAAAGACTTAGCCTTACCAACCAGTTTTCAAATTGCTTTTGACGGAGGACGCAGTCAGCACAATAGTGTCAAATTCCTTTCTGAAGGTTATAGCTGTTATGATAAGACTATTGACAATGCCCAAAAAGCTATTGAAGCTGGCTTCTTCGTTATAGTACGATGTAATTATAATAAACAGACGGTTCTATCCTTTGAAGAACTTATAAAGGATTTTGAAGAATTTCATTCAAACGAAAACCTCTCCTTCTCCTTTCAGCGAATTTGGCAGGAAGCAGAAGATGATGAAATGAAAGAATTACGAAATAAACTCTATGACGAATTGACAGATAAATACAAGTTTCAATCAAACATAAATAGCTTGGGTACGCATTCTCTGTCTCGTTGTTATGCTGATTCCAAATTCAATTATCTTATCAATTACGATGGCATTGTTGGGCGGTGCACTGCCCGAAATTTTACGGAGGAATATGGGATTGGCCGACTCTCTGAAAAAGGACTTAGATTGAAACATATAGAGACCGGTTTTGAAGCGACATCATATAAACAACAATGTTGCTCATGTAAACTGTTGCCAATCTGTCCACTGTGTTCTCAAAAACGACGTGAAAATATAGAAAACGGTTGTGATATACCATCGCGTCCACAGCAGGTTTTGAACACCATAATAGATGTTTTTGAAAATCTTTCAGGTGTTTTAGTGTCCGATGAGCAAAAAAAGGTGATAAAATTTGGATAGTTTAACGAAGTTGGATATATTTGTCAATCATTTCTATTTCGTTTTTATTATGGTTAGAAGATTAATACTTGCACTGATAGTTTACTTCATTTCTTTTGTTGCATTTGCAAATGAACCGACATCACTTTCGGACTCAACTGNCGTGCACGAACTTCGCGAAATTGTGGTGAAAGGTTCTAATCTGCGCCATACTCCCACCGGTTATGTTATTTCCCTCGCGAATAAGGCGATTGTAAGGGATAAGACGGCCACCGAACTATTCAATTTTCTACCCAATGTAACTGTGATTGATGAGGTGATAAAAATCAATGGTAACGATGTCACTGAAATCAAGATCGACGGCAGGCGCATCGACAATTACGACTTACTGAAAGCAATTCCGGCAAGTTATATTAAGTCAGTGAAGGTTAACACCTTCGCAGGNGCGGATAATATTTCAACTTCCACCGGCGGNACAATTGAAATCGAGCTTAAACCAATAGCGTCTTTGGGGTACTATGGTCAACTAAGCGGTAGCGCCACAAAGNGCTTGCGCGAGNCTACTACTAATGGTAATATCTCCGGTATGATACAAGGACGCTACAANCGCCTTAGTGTGTTTGAGTCGGCTTTTTGGACGGCTCAGAAGGTTTTAACGCCTACGGGCTACACCTATCTGCGAGCATCAGGAGAGGAACAGTTTCGTTCCGAAGAANATCTGAAGCGATTCCCATTTCAGAACTACCTGGCTCTGAACATGGAGCTTAATGAAGATCATGATCTGGGCCTAAATTGGACAGCTTCCACCAGCAATACCAGATTCTCGTATAATCAACCGGGCATGGACCCTGACATGAATAGTAAGTCCAAGACNGACTACAATACNTTGTCGCTCCTTTATCGGGGATTCATAAACAANCATCGTGGTCTGGTAGTCATCTCGGCGGAGTGGCTCAATCATTTGGCTAATGAGGATCAGTTGTTCCCCGAAGATATTACAAATAATATCAATCTTAAACAGAACTCCAACCTCTTACGNTTTGAGGCTACGGTTATGCATAAAGTGGGGAAAAGACATCAGGTCAAGGCCGGAGCGAAATATCTTCAGACTCATACAAATATCCACCAATGGTACACNGCTACNGAGGCATCGGACTTCCGGCAGACCACAATCGGTCGGCTTCCGCTGATATATGCCAGTTTGCAGGGCTATATCGGGCGCGTGTCCTATTACGGAGGCTTGAACTGGAAACTGAACCATATGCAAATCAAGGGTCAACANGCCTACTCTTCCCATGCTTTCCAGCCCACAATAAACATAGGGATTCCCATAGGGCAAGCTCAGGCACACCGAATCAATGTATCGTACAAATATATGCTGGGCGATATCACCTATGACGCTTTCAACGACCGTCAGATTTGGGTGGATCCCTACACCTACTCTATCGGTAACCCCGACATCATCGCCCCATCATTCCATACGTTCTCGCTCAACTCATCTCTTTGGAACAGCACCCTCAATNTCGGGCTTAATTATAAGCGAAANAANAACGACATAGAATGGCGCACTTTCAGTGTACCCGGTTCTCTGTTTACCTACCAGCAACCGGTCAACATGCCCCTGCATGACTCCTACTATCTCAACATAAATTTTGATAAACAACTCTTTAAATTCTGGACTATAAGCCTCTATGCTCAGGTTGGTTTTTATCGCGACCATTATTTCATGGGGGATAATTTAGTTAAAAACACAACTTTCCGTCATTACTATTTTACCGACAATTCGTTTACTTTCGGCAAAGGTTGGGGCGGTTCACTCAATGCCGTATTCGACCCGGGATTTGAACGCTATAATGAAAAATGGTACACGGTGTGGCAGGTAAATGTCGGAATTTATAAAATGTTGTGCCATAATCGCCTTATGCTCAAGCTATCGGGAACACCTGCCCGNAAACACCGAAAAATCGATATTATGACCGATGATTTGATTCTTACCCGCAAAAATTTGTCAAAGCCTCAGGCNCTTACTTTCAGTGTGAGATGGACTTTCAATGGCGGTGGCAACAAAAATGCATCGGTCAACGTATCGGAGTCAAACCTTGAATACGAGGAAAGCAAAGCCTCAACAGGAATGTGAGATTGTTTAGCACCTTTCCATTTCAGCGCCAGCTCGATTCCATGGGCTGTGGGGCGGCGTGTATCTGTATGATAGCGGCCTATTATAAAAATAAGCTCAACTATTCAGATGTAGACCAATGCCTAAAAAACACGGCTCAAGGTGTATCGGTTCTAGCAATAGAATCTGTTCTTACTTCATATCATTTTAAATCCGAATCAATATTAGCAAACCTACAGGCTCTTGAAAAGCTCACATTGCCCGTTATTCTACATTGGAATCAAAATCACTTCGTAGTACTTTTTCGTATTTCTTGTAACTGCACAAAATTTCATATCGCAGATCCTGGAAAAGGGATAAGAGTGTGTGAATTATCCGAATTCATTGATGCATGGGGTTCTACTGAGCTTGATAATCATCCCGCCGGTGTTGTTATAAAAGTTGAACCCACAAAACTCCTATTGGAGAATAAAGCTAAGCAATCCACAAATATTCCATCTTTGCAGATTCTTTGGAAATACTTTAGTAAGTACAAACGACACTTCTTTCAGATTATAATAGGGCTCTTACTCGGGAGTGTACTTCAAATCATAATGCCATTTCTGACTCAATCAATAGTGGATATAGGAATTAAGCACAAGAATATCNCGTTTATTTGGCTAGTTCTTATTGGAGAACTGATGATAGTAGNCGGACGAACCGCATCAGATTTTATAAGAAGATGGTTGCTATTGCATATTTCAATGCGTATTAATCTCTCACTTGTTAGTGACTTTTTCTTAAAGCTCCTTAAGTTACCTATGTCATACTTCGATTCAAAACTAATGGGAGATATGCTCCAACGCATTAACGACCATTCACGCGTGGAAAGTTTTTTGACAGGGCAAACTCTTGGCATTCTATTCAGTATGTTCACATTTGTAGTTTTGGGAATAGTTCTGTTGCTATATGACAAACTTATCTTTGGCGTCTTTTTGACCGGTAGCATGATATATGGAATATGGATTGTTTCATTTTTGAGACATCGTAAAGTTTTGGATCATGAGCGTTTTGAAGCACTTGCAATCAATCAGGACAAAGTTTTCCAATTTGTAACTTCTATGCAAGAGATTAAACTCCAAAATTGTGAACGTCGACGCAGGTGGGAATGGGAAGAATCGCAAGCGAATCTTTTTCTTACTCAAATGAAAGCCTTGAAACTTCAGCAAATGCAAGAAGCCGGTTCTGTGGTTATAAACGAAGTTAAAAATATTATCATTACCGTATTGGCCGCTACGGCCGTTATTCAAGGGCATCTCACACTTGGTGCGATGCTTGCTATACAATATATAATAGGACAACTTAATTCCCCTGTTGAGCAATTTATGAATTTCATTTTTGCCCTACAGGATGTTAAAATTGCACTCGAACGTATTGGTGAAATTCATTGTACAGAAAATGAGGAAAGTTCAACAAATGTACTCACACATTTTCAATTTGATAAATCAATAGTTCTTAGACGTGTAAGTTTCAAATATAATAGATTTGCACAAAATTTTACTATAAATAATGTTTCATTTGAAATTCCATATGGTAAGGTAACAGCGATAGTAGGAGCTTCGGGGAGTGGTAAAACTACTCTCTTGAAACTTTTACTGGGATATTATTCTGTGTCCGAAGGTCAAATTGACATAGGCGGCAATAACATAAATAGTTATAGCTTAAAATGGTGGAGAAGCCATTGTGGAGTAGTAATGCAGGATGGAGTTATATTTTCTGAGTCTATTTTACGCAATATTGCTGTAGACGACAACGAGATAGATAAACATCGAGCAGTTGAAGCTGCCAAAGTTGCCAATATCCATGATTTCATTTCAACTCTCCCTTTGGGCTACGATACAATAATTGGTCGAAGTGGTACCGGTTTGAGTCAGGGTCAAAAACAGAGAATCTTAATAGCAAGAGCGGTTTATAAAAATCCCGATTTCATTTTTTTTGATGAAGCGACTAATGCTTTGGATGCCGAAAACGAAAAGCTCATTGTTACTAATCTTAACCGATTTTATAAAGGGCGGACAGTTGTTGTGGTAGCCCATCGTCTGTCAACTGTTATGAATGCTGATCAGATTATCGTGCTTGACGGAGGTAGAATTTCAGAAATAGGAACTCATGAATCGCTTATTGTAAACAGAGGAATATATTATAATTTAGTCAGAAATCAGCTTTCTTTAGGAGTTTAATGAACGATAATTCAGAAATTCATTCACCAAAGGTACGTCATATTATTGGCGACATACCCCGAAAAATACTCGTATCCGGATATATAATCCTTGTATTTGTACTTTTTATTATATTAGGGTGTATCCTTTTTTATTGGATTTATATTGACAGACAATCATAAGTAAATAAAAATTTGTATATTTGTGCGAAATTANAAATTAAATAAAATCACTATGAAACATCTATTCCAATTTTTATCAATTCTGCTGTTGGTNGCGNTGGCGGCGTGTACCAATGAGGACAACGGGCTCGTTGTCGATGAAGGCGAGGAGGATGTAGCTCNTGCTTTTGAACTTACTCAGGCTGAAAGTCGAGCTGCTGCCGATGTGCTTTCCTTCAATCAGGACTTCTTCAAGGCTGTTGTGGCAAGCGAAAAACCCAAAGGTAATGTGGTTTGCTCCCCTCTCAGCGCCTCCGTGCTCCTTTCTATGGTAGCAAATTCAGCCGAGGGTGATTTGCGTAGTGAAATCACCAAAGCGCTGGGGTGTAACGACCTCGAAGCGCTTAATTCGCTCAGCCAAAAGTATCTGTTGGCGCTTCCCGATGTCGACAAAGCGGTTACTTTCACCTCCGCAAATTCGGTGTGGTACAGTCAGGAATATACCATTGCTCCCGAGTTTGAGTCAGTGACCAAGAAATACTACGATGCCCCCAACTTCGGTCGTAATTTCGGCAATGCACCCGCTGTGGTAAAGGAAATCAACGACTGGTGCAACGATAAAACTAATGGCATCATTGATAAAATGTTAAATACTCTGCCGGAAGGAGCAGTTGCAGTGCTCGCCAACGCTATCTACTTCAAGGGAATGTGGCCAATTCCTTTCGACAAATCGCAGACAGAAGACATGCCTTTCTATGGAGTAAATGGCACATCGACAGTAAAAATGATGCACAAACTGGCTTTTCAGGACTATCTTAAAACCGAGCAGTTCGATGCAGCCAAGATGCAAATAGGTTCAGGCAAATTTGAAGCATTTTTAATCCAGCCCAAAACTGATCTGGATGCCTTCATTTCCACCACCGACTTTGATCAAATCTTATCGGCTGAATATGACGCCGGGTATATTCATTACTACATGCCTCGCTTTAAATACCAGCCGGAGGCTCCGATTGAACTTGAGAAACCGTTACTTAAGCTGGGTATTTCCTCCATTAATAAGGGTAATAATTTGGTTATGTTTACCAAAAATTTTGATGTGACATTTACGGTCATTCAAAAGACAGGGGCAGAGTTTACAGAAGAAGGTGCCGAAGGTGCATCTGTAACCTTAGGTGAAGTTGTCTATACGAACTGGGGCTCTGAACCGGAAGAACCCGCAACCCTGAAATTCGACCGTCCCTTTGTATTTATGATTCGTGAGACCACTACCGGCGCGCTGCTGTTTGCCGGCAAGATTTCCGATCTATAATAGATTTTAAGGTTAAGTTGAAAGGCGACTCCTACAGGGGGTCGCCTTTTGTGAATCGCGTTGGTTCAGCAAATCCCTCGTTGGGTTGTTACTGAATTATCGAGATTTTTTGTGGGGGTTGCTGTTTCGAATGCGATGTTAGTTGTGCAGCGGGATTGTGTAAACTCGACTGAAAACTATTTCGTCCTTTGCTTTCACGGGATTGGAAGCATCGGCAACGATAAAACGAATTTGTGTATAATCTACTTTTCCACTCATCTGATCGCTCAGCTCATTAAGTGTGATTTTCAGTACATTATCATCGACAATTTCAAAGGTGCATGCACTGTTTTCGAAACTGACTGCTGAATTTATGACTTTACCACGAGTTGTCAGCACTTCTTCGTTGACTAAAGAACAAGTTGTTTCAACAGCCTGGACTAAAGTTATCTTTTCGATGTTGGTGGCCTTCATAACTAACTCATTGGGATTACCATCTGCAACGATTGAATAATATTTAGGCACTCCACAACATGGATCGGGCGATGAATAGTCTATGCCAATGTTCTCAGGGGAGGCGATGGTTTCAATGTTGAACACCACGGCTGCATCACGAACCGGAATGTCCTTCCCTTCATTTTTACAAGCCATGGCCAATAAGGGCAGTAAGGCGACCAGAAGATACTTTTTCATTTTATCTTTACTTAGGAATTTATGCAAAGTTATATTATTTTGATTTAACCTGCAAAATTCGCTCCAAAATTTTTAGCTCTCGGTTGGTAGCCAGCGGTAGAGGCGGTCGGCCGGTCGGATTTTGGCTGGGACGGCGATTGAGAAAGCATCGCCTTTCACGGCCTTGGGTACGCTTTTATTGTCGACGCGTATATCTTCCACCTTTACAATCAGTGCACCGGTTGTGGGGCCTGTGATGACCACTTCATCGCCCACGCAAAGTTCGGCACCTTCCATGAAGAATTCGCCGACCCCGAGCTTGGAGAAGTATTTTACACCCTTGGCTACATATTGCTTGACGCGAGTGGCGGAAGAGCCGTATTTTCCGCTCCATTCGCCCAATCGTTGACCGAGGTAGTAGCCGTCCCAGAATCCGCGGTTGAAGATTTTGGTGAGCTGCAGGTCCCATTGAGCAACCTTGTCGGCACCATAGGTTCCGTCGATGATTGATTCGATGGCTTCAGAGTAGGCTCGCACGGCTATGCTTACATACTCGGGCCCGCGGGCGCGTCCTTCAATCTTGAACACCCGCACACCTGCGTCGATCATTCGGTCGAGGAAGTGGATGGTCTTGAGGTCCTTGGGCGACATTATATATTTGTTTTCGACGGTGAGTTCATCGCCGGTTTCAAGGTCGGTAACGCCATAGCTACGGCGACATATCTGTGTGCAAGCTCCGCGGTTGGCGCTTGAGTTCATTTCATGCAGGCTCATGTAGCACTTGCCCGATACGGCCATGCAAAGAGCGCCGTGGCAGAACATTTCGAGGCGAATCTGCTTCCCGGCGGGGCCGCAGATATTTTCGGCGGCGATTGCATCGGAAATAGTTTTCACCTGGTCCATGTTGAGTTCACGGGCAAGCACCATCACGTCGGCGAATTGGGCATAGAATCGGACGGCTTCGAGGTTGGAAATATTGCACTGCGTGGAGATATGCACTTCAACACCTGCTTGGCGGCAGACCATAATGGCGGCAATATCGCTGGCAATGACGGCAGAAATGCCGCTCTCCTTTGCAGCCGCGACGATTGCGCGGAGCTTATCCATCTCACTGTCGTAGATGATTGTATTGACCGTGAGATATGTTTTTACGCCATGCCCGGAGCAGTACTCGGCAATGGCGCGGAGGTCGTCCAGTGTGAAATTGGCGCTTGAGCGTGAGCGCATATTCAGCCCTTCCACGCCAAAGTATATAGAATCGGCCCCGGCATCTACTGCCGCATGAAGGCTTTCGAAAGAGCCAACAGGAGCCATAATCTCAAAATCGCTTCGCTTCATATTGATCGGTTTCTGAGGATACTCGGGGGGCGGAAAGTCCGCCGGGTATCATGAGATTAAATTATACGCAATTTCCCCACAGAGGAGTTCCTCTATGGGGGATTGTAAAATATCGCGAGAGAGTTGCGTTACTCCGCAGCGGTTTCGGCAGCGGTTTCGGCAGCTCCGGTAGCTTCAGCTGCGGCTTCGGCAGGGATGTTTACGGGAGTGTCGAACTGACCTGCGGGGAATTCCACAGTAGCAGGAGCTTCCACGGGCTGGGTGCGGAGCTGAGTGCCGCCGTTGTTGCGGGGCATGGTGAAGGCCGAAAGGATAGAGAGCACGAACAGACATGCAATCAGGGTCCAGGTGGCCTTTTCGAGGAAGTTGTTTGTCTGGCGTACGCCCATCACAGCGCCGGCACCGCCGAACTGGGAGGAGAGGCCTCCACCTTTGGACTTCTGGATCAGCACGATGCCGATAAGGAGAACAGCGACAATCACTGTGAGGACAATGACGATAGTGTACATAATTTTCTAATTATTTTCGTTATGCGCATCGGGCTTTGAGAGCTTCGAGAGGCGCTCGTTTTTAATCAAAATTTGCAAGAAACGCAATTGGTCTGCAAAGTAAGCACTTTTTTTTGGAAATTTCAAGGATAATCCCGAAATAATCTCAAAAGCACGCTCATATCGGCCTCTTTTTATGAAAAGGAGGGCCAAACTTTCGGAAAGAGAAGCATCTTCGGCCGGTTGGGGCTTTGGAATAGGATTTGTATGCGGGTCGGATTTGGGGGGCTCGGGTTCGGGTGCGATGGGGTGTGCGGCGGGGTGCTGAGCGAGGATGAATGCGTTGAGCCTTGCCTCGGGCGAATCGGGGTCGACGTCGTCGCCGGGCTGAGGCAGATTCTCCTGCTCCTCGCGGGCAAGCATTTCCCCGTAGTCGGGCGTGGGATTGAAAATCATCTTCTCCAGCATCGCCTCCTCGCGGGGGGTCACATTGCCGTAGGTGTTGAGGAAGCGGTCGATGACCTCCTCCGTTGGCACCTCCTCGGCTTCGGGTGCCGGCGGATAAAAGTCAGCCGGGCCGCTCCACCGTGCCGCCGTGGCCATTATCCGCTCCGAGGTGCAGGCCATTGCAACATCGCGGCGCAACTTGTCCTTATTTTCTCCCTCACCCTTGAGGAGCAGTATTTTAAGGGCCGGGAAATAGGGGTAGGCCGCAGCGGCCTGTTCCAGCTCGGCCATATCGGAAGCTGAAAGCGGAGCCGGGGCGGTTCGGAGTCGCGTCAGGAGTGAATTTAGTTGGTCGGTGGTCATGGCGTTTTACCAGTTACCCAGTGTGGCGTTGAAAATCAGTTCCACGAGCTCCTTTGAAATTTCTTCGCACAGCTGATCCTGCACATCGGTGAGCATTTCGGAGCTTGAGAAATCGCGGTAGGCGCTGAAGGATTGGTCGAGGTCCTTGTTTTCCTGTTTATTATCGGTGTAGCGTACGCGCACCGTGATGGTGAGGCGAGTCATGGATGCGTAGGCGTCCTCTGTCACGGCCTGTGGGGTGAGGTTGTAGCCTGTGATTTCGCCGTCGATCTGAAGGTCGGACACCCCGTCGGTGGTCTGGAGGCGGGTATTTCGGTCGATATAGTTGAGCAACTCGTTTTCGAATGTGGATTGCAGGGGAGGATACACCAGAGCTGCCCGGATTGGGAATTCGCCCACACTCACCGTCTTATATATATTATAGTCCAGAGCTGAGCCGTTGAACTTATAGCTGATGCGGCATCCGGCCATAAGCACGAGCATTGCAAGGACGGCAAAGATTCGGAATTTATTCAAAGCCATACTCCTTGATTTTACGATAGAGTGTACGTTCGGAAATATTGAGTTCCTTAGCGGCGGCCTTACGCCTGCCATCGTTTCGTTCGAGCGCCCGGCGAATCATCTCGCGCTCGGAATCCTCAAGGGTGGAAGGCTCCTGGGGCTGCGCTTCGTTGACGAGCTCGGTGTACTCCTCGTCGGAACATTCGCGGTTGTGGGCACCCTTGGGCACATGCACGAGCATGGCCGTCTCGGCGGGATCGTCCAGAATGTTGGTTTTGGGAATTGCCGAGTGAGTGTGTTCGGTCTTATTGCGCCCCTCCAGGGCTTCCTGGAGGCCGTCCACGCGCTTCTGAAGATTCAGAATCATGCCCAGAAGCATCTCGCGCTCACGCTCGTAGCTGTGAGCATCCACACCGCGGGCCGGGATATAGCTGGTGGAAATGGCCGGGAGATAGGAGCGAAGGATTTCGGCAGTAATTTCGTGGTCGGACTCAAAAAGCGCCATCTGGTCCACCACATTCTTGAGCTGGCGCACATTGCCCGGCCATCGATAGTGACGCATATCGGCCAGGGCGTCGTCCGAAAATGTGATAGCCGGCATCCGATAGCGCTCAGCAAAGTCCGAGGCGAATTTTCTTGCCAGCAGGCGGATGTCGTTACCGCGGTCGCGCAGTGGGGGAATATGAATCTGCACGGTTGACAGGCGGTAATACAGGTCCTCGCGGAACTTGCCGTCGGCCACGGCCTGAAGGAGGTCCACATTGGTTGCGGCTACCACACGGATATTGGTTTTCTGCACCGTGCTCGAGCCGACTTTGAGAAATTCGCCGCTCTCAAGCACGCGCAGCAATCGCGCCTGGGTGGTGAGGGGCAACTCGGCCACCTCATCCAAAAAGATTGTGCCGCCGTTGGCCTCCTCGAAGTAGCCCTTTCGGGAATCCACGGCACCGGTGAAGGCACCCTTCTCGTGGCCGAAGAGCTCCGAGTCGATAGTACCTTCGGGAATTGCACCGCAATTCACGGCTATATATTTTGCATGCTTGCGCGGACTGTTGGCATGGATAATCTGAGGGAAAAACTCCTTTCCGGTGCCGCTCTCGCCGGTTACCAGGACCGAAAGGTCGATGGGAGCCACACGGATAGCGCGCTCCACGGCAGCCTGAAGGGCCGGAGCGTTGCCAACAATACCAAAACGCAGCTTAGCCTGTTGTACCTTATTTTCCATTACAAGCACAAAAATAATGAATTTTCAGCGAATGTCCAAAACACGAGCACCATTTATAGACATGATAACCCCAATCGCAGTGCGGGCCGAACATTTAATTTGTGAGTAAAGGAATATTTTCGTAACTTTGCGGCTTAAAATTCAAAGATTGTTTTATGGAAATATTCAGTGAGCTTCTGCTCCCGGGTCATACCTCAATCGCATCGACGATACTTTTGTACTCGTTCGTAATCGCCGCAGGTATTTTCATCGGGAAAATGAAAATCGGAGGTGTATCGCTGGGCGTTACTTTCGTGCTGTTTGTTGGTATCCTTCTGGGACATTTCGGATATACCGTCAATTCCGAAATCCTCAAATTCGTGCGCGAGTTCGGCCTGATTCTGTTCATCTTCTCTATCGGTCTGCAAGTCGGACCCGGCTTCTTCTCTTCTTTTAAGAAAGGTGGGGTGACCCTCAATGGTCTCGCCGTCCTTACGATTGCGCTGAACGTGGTAATCGTGCTGTTGGTTTACTACTTCGGCAATGTGAAAGACATTTCAGCGCTTGTGGGCGTGATGAGCGGTGCCGTTACCAACACTCCCGGTCTGGCGGCTGCACAGCAGGCTGTGAGCCAGATGGCCGATGGCGGCGCACAGGCCAACCTGATGGCAAGCGGTTATGCCGCTGCTTATCCCCTTGGCGTGGTAGGCATCATCGTGTCTATGTTCGTGATTAAATTTATTTTCGGTATCAAAACCGAAAACGAAATCAAGCAAATCGAAGAAGAGCAGGAGGATTCACACCTCAAACCCTACATGCTCACTGTGAAAGTAACCAACGAACTGGTTGACGGCAAAACGATGCTTGAACTGCACGACATCCTCAACGCCAACTTCGTGGTATCGCGTCTGATGGACAGTCAGGGCAAGATTACCATCCCCAAGAGCTCGACACAAATCCATACCGGCGACCAGATTCTGATAGTATGCTCCGCTCAGGATGCCGACCGCTTCCTGGCCGTAATCGGCCCCGAAGAGAACGTTGACTGGGAATCGGCCCCCACCCCCGTGTACTCACGTCGAATCGTCGTTACCCAAAGCAAGTACAACGGTGTGGCCCTTGGCTCGCTTCGCCTCCACAACGGTTACCAGCTCAACGCCACCCGCGTCAACCGCGCCGGTGTGGACCTGCTGGCTTCGCCCGGACTTCGCCTTCAGATGGGCGACCGAATCACCGTGGTGGGTAACCTTGAAGACATCGACCGCCTGGCCGGACGCCTCGGCAACTCCATGAAGCGCCTCAACCAGCCCAACCTCATCACCATCTTCGTAGGTATTGTGCTCGGTATTATCCTGGGTTCAATCAACGTAGGCTACGGCATGAAACTCGGCCTGGCCGGCGGACCTCTCGTAGTGGCTATCCTGATCAGCCGCTTCGGCTACAAATTCAAGCTCGTCACCTACACCTCAAGCTCCGCCTCCCTGCTTCTGCGCGAACTCGGAATATGCCTCTTCCTGGCTTCGGTAGGTATAGGCGCCGGCGCAACATTCGCCGAATCGGTGTTCAACCAAACCGGTATGTGGTGGGTTATCTGGGGCTTTGTCATCACAGTGGTACCCCTTATCATCGTAGGCTGCATTGCCCGTGGCAAACACCGCATCAACTACCTCACCATGATGGGTCTTATGAGCGGTTCCTACACCGACCCCCCTGCACTGGCCTACTCCAACAACTCCACCGGCAACGATGCTCCCGCCGTGGCCTACTCCACCGTGTACCCTCTCACAATGTTCCTCCGCGTGGTAGCCGCTCAGGCGCTCATCCTCGCCCTGGCATAAGCAAACACTCCCTCATACAAAGCACGTCCCACCCGGGCGTGCTTTTTGATTTTCCTCGATGAACCATTAAGGATGTATAAGCGTTAGAAGATTACTAACTAACATGAAAGGAAACATTATGAGCGATTTCAACAAACTGATTCAAGAAAACAAACCCACATTGGTCGACTTCTTTGCAACTTGGTGCGGTCCCTGTAAGGTACAAGGTCCTATCCTCGAAGATGTCAAAAAGCGCGTAGGCGACAAAGCAAACATCCTCAAGGTCGACATCGACCAAAATCAGGAACTTGCCATGCAGTACCGCGTACAATCCGTTCCTACCCTGATTATGTTTAAAAACGGCGAAGCCGTATGGCGTGCAGTCGGCGTACAGCAAGCCGACCTGCTGGAACAGAAAATCAAGGACCATCAGGAAACAAAGAGCGACGAATTCTAAGACACTCTGAAACATCATAAACCCATAAAAATGAAGGGAGACGCCACCGTGTGCCTCCCTTCATTTTGCTTATTTCAAGTCTCTTACGCTTGCGCGCCCAAAGGCTGCTTCGAGCAGGCGCTATGTTTCGCGCCGCCGGTGGCTTTGGTGGCGAGGTAGCGGTGACCAATGCGGCAATAAAGGCATTTGCGCGCGTCGCAGTACTCACGGCGGAGCTGGATTAGAGCCTGGGAGGTGTAGGCATCGGAACAGCGAACGCCGGCCGACGAAAACAACCGGATGATGGAGTTGCGCTCGGCCGGGAGGACGTGCAGGATGTCCAGGGCACGCTCGTGCATGGAGTCGTCGCCATATATTTCGCTATACGCATTGAGAATCGGCACCACTACATTTATTATCAAAACATTGAGCGAGTCGGAACTGAATGCCTTGGCACTACCGCCTTCGCGCCCGGCTCCGAAGTTGGAATGACCGGCCCAGAAGCCCTCCAGATTGGCGTCGAACAGTGCCCGGGCTTGCTCAGCATCGGTGATGTAGAAAAGGCGCTGTGCGGCTTCGAATCCGCCGGCAATGATGGCCGCCAAGGCCGCCACGCGCCTGTGAGGTAAGTTCTGAGGCCTCATGCGCGCCATTTTCCATCCCAAAGCGGCCGGGGGCTTGAGGTTGAATTTGGTGGCCATGAAGTCGTACTCCTGTCGCAAACGTTCCAGATATGGCCGTGAGGCGGGGTCTACGTTTTCGGGGTTGAGGAGTCCGGCCTGACCGAACAGTATGGCTTCGAGGGCAATACGGTTGTCGCGGTGCTTCATCATCACTGCGGGGTTGATGGAGAGGGCGAGGCGCTCGAAGGGGTCGCTGTTGAGGCCGAAGCCCAGTGCGCGAGCCAGGGTGACGAAGATGACCGCCTGCCAGTCGGCTCCCAGGCGCTCGTATAGCTGCCGCACGCGGTCGCTCTTGGCGTAAAGACGCTCATGGGCCAACGCATCCACCCAACTCCTCACATGGATTGACTCAAGGCTA
>JAAVGX010000018.1 GCA_014800065.1 Bacteroidales bacterium
GCAACATTACTTGCAACATTACTTGCAACATTACTTGCAACATTACTTGCAACATTACTTGCAACATTACTTGCAACATTACCTGCACTCTTCTTATAATCAGCATTGAGAATGTAGATAGTCCCTCTTCCAAACCCGGATGCAATAAGAAGGCCATCCTTGCACAAACCTCTCAAAAGTGATGTTATATCAGCCCGGTGAAGATCTAAAGAGTGTTGGAGAATGGAATTGGAAATATATGGCATGGTTAGAGCCATAGCCATAGTAATCAATTCATTATGTGACAATTTTTTACCCCGTTCACCAAATAACTGATACAGTTTCTGTTCTATCTCTTTAGACAATATAGATTCCAGCGGAAGAGTCAATTCCACTCTATTCGGTTCACCCTTTTCAGAAATAACAGGCAATCTGAAATTCGCTTCTTTCCACCCTTGTATTATTGTATCAGAGCCACTACCTGCCTTTTCAGCTATACCCATAAGGCTGAACATGGTCTGGATAGAAGGGTTTCTACAGACAGAATATCCTCCGCTATAGAACTGTTCTTTGGAAACAAGCATTGTGCCGGGATTCGAGAATAATATCTCCGTAGGGTTCTTGATAATGATTAACTTAGTATCACTTTGAAAAAGCGGGTGTACACAGAAGTTAACAAAAGCTTCACGCAGACCTTTATGGACCTTTGACTCATCTTGCCTTACATTCCCCTCAAGTTTAAATGGNGTTGGCAAAAAACTTTGCAGCTTTGGAAGTAGCCGGCGGTATATTTGAAAAAGATTGGCTTCCCAAGAGCCATCGCTGTATATTCGATCGCTCCACCGTTCCTGACCAGANTGATACTCTCTGTAATCAATCATATACTGCGGCAACGCCTCTATAATTGAGTCATATTTACCAAACATCAATAGTCCGGCTAACGTCAAACCCTCGATGCCTGTCTTTCGGTCTTTTCGATATGCCTTCAGATGCCTTAATAAGTCCAAGTCGGTATCAGCGGCCCAAGGGTGCGATGGTTTCAATGAAACAAACAGCTGACGATAGGCTCTGAGTGATTCCGGATCAATGTCATCTATGGTAAAACCCTTTTGGATTTCATAATCCATTGCTAAATCAGGACGCCTTTCCGAAAGCATCAGCGAAACCTCCCATTCTTTACAGAGGTAATCTCCGCTATCGTTTCTCCGATACGTGCCCCGGAGAGGATTCTGACCAATAAAAATGGGCCGTTCCTGGCGCGACGCCCGAGGAACAGAAATCAGAAGAAAATGATTTCCCTTATACTCGCCTTTTATAACATCCTTATTGGTGAGAAGATTCCTGCTTACCTGATTGGGATCGTTCATTNCANCCCAGAAAATCTTTTCATACTCGAAGATTTTGTCTTCTGTGAGTCCATCGGCATAAAAATTACCATCTTTCTCTCGCACACCAATTACAATTACACCACCTTCGGTGTTGGCAAAAGATGAATAAGTNTCTTTGACTCCTTTTATTGGGAAACCGCCTTTTCCATGTTTAAATTCCACACACTCGGTCTCCTTGTCCATCATAAGGATGTCAAGGTAATCTTGCAAGGAGTTACAATCTATATTTATATCCATATTCACCAATTAGCTTGCTGATGATGTGAACTTTTCCGTTGCGGGATAGCCTCCACATTTATGCAAAAGTAGTAATTTTTCTTAGATTAATGCTATAACTAAGATAATGTTTTTCAGATTTCCGATTATCTCAATCAATAGTCTCAGTTGTGGCGGTGGNTNAGGTTGCGGAGGAGATTGGTTAGNTTNAGGCGTTTTACGCCATTACGGCGAAATGTTTCGGCGAAAGTGGCGGCATCCATGGTTGCCAACGAGGCTTCGTCCAAGGCCAGGATTGCCGGTCGGGGACGGAATTCTTCGATTACTTCGACGGGCGGGGTGGTGTTGTGTGGGCAGACGTCCTGGCAGATGTCGCATCCNCAGATACGGCTCGGGAAAACTGTTCCGACCGGGAGTTCGCCCTTATGTTCGACAGAAAGGGCCGACAGGCATCGGCGTGCGTCCACTCCGGCGGAGCTTAATGCCCCTGAGGGACAGACACGAAGGCATNCCCCGCAGCNGACNCANGNNTCGGTGCAGGGCNNNTCGGGNGNTACNGTNGCGGTCCANAATATTTCACACAGGAATACTTTTGATCCAATTCCGGGTACTATTAGCTGACGATTTCGGCCTATGAATCCGATNCCNGCCCGCACTGCCCATGTGCGTTCGGGAATCGGAGCCGAGTCGACGCAAATACGCGTGGCCGAGCCGGGTANGAGTTCTTCGAGAGCGTCNCACACCGGCCTGAGGCGTGCGCGGAGCACGTCGTGATAGTCGGAACCGAGGGCGTAGTCGGCGAAAAACCGGCTGCGCGGTTGGTCTTTGTAGNAGTATGGGAATGCGATTGAGATGACGGTACGGCATCCTTCGAGGAGTCCTTCGGGATTAAGGCGGATGTGNCGGTTGCGNGCCATATAGTCCATGGAGCCGTTCATTCCGGCCTCGATCCAGCGGTCGTAGATTGTGGGGTCGATGTCGGCTGCGGTTGCGAATCCAACTGCGCAGGCACCAGCCNCGAGAATCATTTGACGGATTTCCTCCTTCAAGGCCGGACTACATTGGCAGGGGGAGGAATTCATAACCTTGACTTTTGAGCCATTCGATGGCTCGCGGAAGTGCGTAGCGCATATTTTTCTCGGCTTTTAGAGAGTCGTGAAAAACAATGATTGAGCCATTACGGGCGAAGCGCTTCACGTTGTTGAGCACATCGGAAGGTTGCAGCTTTTTTGAATAGTCGCGAGTGACCAGNTCGTACATTATGAGGTTNAAATTCCTCTTGATGTTCTTGGCTTGTTTCCAACGCAGCAAACCGTGGGGNGGACGAAAGAGTGTAGAACCAATCAGCCGGTGAGCTTCCTCCACATCGGCCAGATATCTGTCGGTGAGTGTACGCATACCCTGCAGGTGGTGCATGGTGTGGTTGCCCCAGGAATGACCCCGGCGACGAATCTCTTCGAGGAGTTCGGGATGTCGGCGCACATTGTCGCCAACCAGGAAAAATGTGGCTTTTATGCCGTGGCGGTCAAGTTCGTCGAGCACCCAAGGCGTAACTTCCGGAATCGGGCCGTCGTCGAAAGTCAGATATACCACCGGCCTTTGTCCACGGCGTTTAAGACGCCATACCGCTTCCGGAAACAGGAGGCGGTAGAGCAAAGGGGGTTGTTCAATAAGGCGCACTTACAGAAGAGAGAGTTTAGCGTGAAACGTCGCTCCACTGCTGGCGAGTGAACCCGTAGTCGTTCATAACACGGTTGGGGAGCTTCTGAGCATCCACACCTGCCTGTTGGGATGCGCGCAGGATAGCGGCGGCTTTCGTGAGCGTATTACGGTCGGAAGCCGACAGACGGGGGCCATATTCGGGATCGTTGAGCTCGGATAAGATTTCGTCCTGCGAGTAGTTCTCCACATAAATCACGGGTGCGATGCGGAGGTCGTCGTCGATGGTGATATTGCGGAGCAAGTCGAGTTCACCGGCCAATTCGGGATCGGCTACGAGCTCGGGACGAGCCCGGAGGATGTCAATTCGGTTTGCCATTGCAGCAGCCACACCCAGGAACTGGAGGTTATAGCGCTCGGAACGAGCCACTTGAGCAGCTTCGTAGGGGCTAAGGCTTGCGGCATAGCGCACGAGTTGCGCATATCGGTGTGTCAACGGCTGCAGAAGCTGCTCGGCCGCATCCAAATCGGCAGTATTACCGGTGGCCATATAGAGGTCGAGGTATGTGCGGGCCATATAGAGGCCAATCAGGCCGTCGTAAGCAGCGACGTTGTCGGGCATATGGGTGTTGATGGTGTTGGCCAGCTGACGGGCCATGTCGTAGCGGGTGTTGGGCACATCGAGTCCGGCACGTTCGGCTGCGGTGCGGCTTTCGGCGGAAGCGGGGAGATCGCCGGTGGCCATGAGTCCTTCGATGATGTTGTATACACCTGAGCGTACGGAGCTTACCATGCGGCGCACCGTTTCATCGAGATAGAGGTTCTCGGCATCGGGTGCGTCAAGACCGCCCCAGCGGTAGTTTTCGATAACGTTTCGATAAGCTTTGTCGGCCGTTACGTCGTATTCCGGAGTATTGAAAGGAGTCATTTCGTAAGCCAGACCTGTGGGGGATAGGAACGAATCCAGCCCGAGGTAGTAGCTTGAGGGCACAGTAGTTGCGAAGTAGACGGGGCGCTTCCATCCGTCAGCTACGGAGTTGGCCACGATGTCGAGGCTGAGCACCTTGCTCTGGCTGAGTCCTGCCCCGGTCTTGGTGAGGTCGAGATTCACATCCTGAAGGTGTGGCAGGAGCATCATGGAGTCGATTTCGGGATTACCGGAGGTGTAGCGTTCCATGGCTTGGGCACCGTTCACGGGGATGACGACGTTGGGTTTGGTAATCAGAGGCACACCGTATGCACGGTCGTCGGAGTCGTAGAGAGTGCGCAGAGATGTGCGGGCGTCGGTAGGATTGGTGTCCTGGGGGTATACATAGCTGTAAGCCAGGCGTTCGTACTGGTAATCCTTGGGGGTCGCCTCCATCGGCACGGGCTGAGCTTCGTAGGAAGGCGAAGCGAGCTGGTGTGCATACCAGTCGGTGGAGAGGTACGAGAGGTTTACCACGCGGACGTCAGTACGGTAGCCTTCAACTTCCTGGGCATACCATAGGGGGAAGGTATCGTTGTCGCCGTTGGTGAAAATTATGGCGTTGGGGTCGACTGAAGCGAGGTAGTTAAAACCGAAGTCGCGAGTGGTGTATCGGCCCGAACGGTCGTGGTCGTCCCAGGTCTGCGACACCATCTGCAGCGGCACACCGAGTGCCACCACACCGGCCACAGCTGCGGAGGCAATTTGCCCCGAGCGTCCGGACTTATGGAGCAGTTCATTAAGCCAAACGGCAATAGCCGTCACACCGAGGCCAATCCAAATGGCGAAGGCATAGAAAGAACCGGCGAAAGCGTAGTCGCGCTCGCGTGGCTGGCCGGGAGTCTGGTTGAGATAGAGCACGATGGCCACACCGGTCATAAAGAATAGGAAGAATACCACCCAGAACTGCTGAATGCCACGCTCCTGACCACCGCGATGGCGTGCGAGCGCCTGCCACAGGAGGCCGATCAGGCCAAGGATAAGCGGGAGCATATAGAACACGTTGTGCCCCTTGTTACCTTTTCCGTACTCATCGGGGAGCGCGTCCTGATTACCCAAGCGCATATTGTCGATGACAGGTATTCCTGAAATCCAGTTGCCCAAGTGGGGCTCGCCGTTGCCCTGGAAATCGTTCTGACGGCCGGCGAAGTTCCACATGAAGTATCGCCAGTACATGTGGTTGAGCTGGTAGTTGAGGAAGAAATCGAGGTTGGTTTTGAAGCCGGGCTTCCACACCAGAGCCTGGTCGACGGGAGTTCCGGTTTGAGAATCCTCGGCTGTTGTTACCACCTCCATGTGCGAAAGGTAAGGCACCACTTCGTTGCGTGGCACAAGTCCGCGCTGGGCCCAGTCGAGACGTTTTGCCTGAGGGATGTCGTAGATGTCGGGGGTCGAGTAGCCTGACCACGACTTGTAACCTGCCACATGCTGCGCACCGCCGGGGTCGGCGCTGTAGATGCGGGTGAAGAGCATGTTCAGGTCGGGCATGGTGCGGTAGTTGGGACGCTCGATTTCGTCGACATATCGGTCGGACTCGGAGGGATTGGTCTTTACCACCTTGGTGTAGGTGGTGGAGGGGTTGTTGAAAGCACCTCCGTTTTCATTGCGCAGGTAGCCGTCCAGGAGCTTTGTGCGAGGACGGCCATAGTCGTCGACCACCACATACATATTTCCGGAGCCGGCGGGGTACTCCTGCTCCACGAGCGTTTCAGCGAAGACGGGACCGCGGAACAGGGGGCGGTCGCCGTACTGCTCGCGGTTGAGGTAGCTTGCCAGTGCAAATACATTGTCCGGGGAGTTCTGATTCATGGGCGTATTAGCGCTTGCACGAATCAGCAGCAGGGCATAGGAAGAGTATCCTATAAAGATGACCATCACGCTGATTACGCAGATACTCCAGAAGCGTCGCGAGAACACCTTGAGCGCTACCAGAGCCACCGCCAGACCAATCAGGAAAAGGACACCGACGCCCACAGAGTGGCCGATGAACGGCATACCCGAGAGGGCGATGCTGAGCCAGATACCGATTGATGCGGCCACGCGCGAGCCATGGTAAAGGGTGTAGATTGTCCATATGAACACGCCCATCAGAATGATAGCGTAGATGAGCACACCCATGTTGTAGCTCATGCCGAAGCTATTCACAAACAGAAGCTCGAACCACTGCGCCACCTGCACAAAGCCGGGCACGAGACCATAGAGAATGAGCCCGACGATAACGCAACTCACGCCGAGGGCAATCAAAGAACCCAGACCGTCGGGTTTGGCGAATTTGCGATAATAGTAAATGAGGCCTAAAGCAGGGATACAGAGGAGGTTAAGAAGGTGAACAGCTATGGAAACACCGATTACATATGCAATGAGGATGAGATAACGGTCGGAGCCGGGGTCGTCGGCACGATTTTCCCACTTGAGCATAAGCCAGAACACCAAAGCGGTGCAGAATGAGGAGAACGCGTACACCTCGCCTTCAACGGCGCTGAACCAAAAAGTGTCGCTCCATGTATAGGCCAAAGCACCGCAGATACCGGAGCCCATGATTACGGCCATGCGCCACCAGCCTATCTCTTCATCGTCGGACCGAACGAGCAGGCGCTTGGCCAGATGCGTCACAGACCAAAACAGAAGCAGGATAGTACCGGCACTGAGCAAAGCCGACATGGTGTTGACGGCCAAAGCAGCCTTGTCCATCCCTCCGCCGAAGAGGGTGACAAAGAAGCGCGCCGCGAGCATGAATATAGGGTTGCCCGGCGGGTGACCAACTTCCAATTTGGCACCTTGGCTGATAAACTCGGGGCAGTCCCAGAAGCTGGCGGTAGGCTCCAGAGTGAGCAAGTAGGTGATGGCTGCAACAAGAAAGCAAGCCCATCCCAACACATTATTAATCAGGTTATATCTTTTCATTGCAAGACGTTTAGTTTGCAAAGATACTAAAGAAATTCGAAAAAATAAAAAGCCCGCCTCCGCTTTATATTTAATTAATAATTGACCAAGTTCTAATAAGAGTTGCAGAGGATTGTCAGCAAATACTTTTCCGGGGAAGGCTGCATGCCAAGTATGCTCTTGCAAAACTAACCATATCCTTAGGAATGTAAAAGATATGGTTAGGGTGCATAACCATCATAAGATGTTGAATCGGACCTTAATCATAGCGTTACGAGGACAAAGGTCATATACATTTCGGTAAATTGACATGCCATCATAGCTTACTCTCGAAAATTGCTTTCGGTTGAAGATGTTGTTAAGTTCGAACTCAACATCGCACCTCATAAATTTATATACGAGCTTGACATCGCAGAAAAGAGAATTGCGTCCTTTCTCTGTCATATTGGTATAGTTGTTTTCAGCGGCGAAATTTGCCACCATTCGCTTTAAAAGGAAGAAATTGAGGTCGAGTCGACCGGTATATTGCCGAATAAGAGGTGCTTTTGATATATTATTATCCGTAAAACTCTTGCTCTCGCTGTATGCAAATCCAAGAGCTGCACCCATCCATCGGGCAGGTGTGGTTGCAAACATTAAATTGGCACTCCAATATTTTGCTTTATAGTCGACTTGCTCTCTATTGATAATCTGCTTACTGATATTGAGGCTATAATCACCATTAAGTTTTAAGGTCGATTCCCAAAATCCAAACCCCTTATTGATGTTGGCGGAAAGAGTGAATCTATCCGCCACATACGGAAGTTCATACTCGGTTCTGATCGTAGCCAATCCATCGTACTCATACCCGGTGATAGTATTATGCCATGCCCTGAGCCAGCTTCCCGATGCATTCCCAAAGAGTTGAACCATTGGATTCTTATAGTGATAACCTAAAGTCGTGTACCAGGTTTTGTTGCTCAGAGTTTTGTCTATAAGATATTGACGGAAGGAGAGATAGTCAGTCATCACAACACCGCTTGCCGCTCTTTGGGAGTTATCGCGTATATGATAGAATGACGAATTGACCTCACACCAACTTTTACCGAAGCTGTATGTGAATTTGAAGCTCGGCATTATATTGAAATAATTCCAGTTCCTATCGGCGGCAGTATCCAGCCTGTCTCTGAGCCATTGGAAGTTATAGACCAGAGGAAGCACCCATTCAATATATACATCGTTGTTGGGCAGATAGCTGACGCGTGGTTCTACACCAAGGTCGCCTTTACCGAATGTGTAATCATTTTCCGACTCTGACGGCACCGAGATGCTGAATCCTTCCATCTGAGAAGATACCGACTCGACATCAACCTTACCAAAGGCAAGGACATTTAAATAAAATTTATCCCACCGATAACCTGCCCCGGTTGAGACCTTCGCCAAAAAATCATCGGTAACATATTCCTGTACCACCTCATCAACATCAGTTTGCCCAAACACGGATGCCGGTGCAACTGTAAGAGTCTGGGGTTTGTGATTCCACCCAATCGCGCCATCAAACTGCCAGGTTCTCGAGCCGGAATTTGAAATCAGGGTAATTTTATCATCCATAGTAAAGGATGGGTTGTCGAGGAACTGCCCGATAGTCTCGGAGCCTGTTCCGAAGCTTGATGTTGTCATAGCCTCTCCCTTATCTTTATTCCATCCGGCATTGACGTTCAAACTATTGGCTATGTAAAGCCGGGTGGCGTTTTTCTTAAAAGTATTTGAAGCACGAAGGTTGTGGACGTAGTTCTTCTCAGTTATCTTTTGAGAAATCCATCTATAGTCGCCGCCGGGCAGGTACTGTTCGGTGGTCGATTCGCCTGATTTGTGTAATATATTATCAATATATCCCAAACTAAGATTAACTGTTGTAACCGAGTCTATTTTAAAAATATTATTGGTGGTGATTGTATTGGTGCGATTGCTCATATAGCGTTTGGAAGCAACGCCGGGAACTCCCGGAGAAACAACGGCCAGCGGAGCCTTGTTGAGGAACTGCAAAGGACCGTCTCCACTAAGATTATTCTGCTGAGTTACAACGTCATCCCCGCTATTGTTTCCCTTATATGTAGTGATAGTCTGCGCTTTCTTTGCGAAATACATTGCAACGGCCTCGGCAGACCATATCATCGGCTTGTAGCCCACTCCGGCCATACCTCTTAACGAAAAAGTCCCGCGTGCCGAAGATTTGAGGGTAAGATTCAAAGTAACATCATCGGTAGGTACGGTATTCTGCAACGCCCTTATCGGCTGATGGTTCTGATAGACCTGAATTGAGGCAACATCGTTTGCGGAAATATTGTTGGTGGCAATACCATACCTCCCCTCAAGCAAATCCATATTTTCGACATAGAAATTCTTGACGGTCTTGCCGTTGAAAGTAATGCGTCCTGATTCCGACACTTCAAGACCGGGCATTTTTTTGATAACATCGCCGATAACACGGTCTGAATCATCTTTGAAAGAAGCGACGTTGTAGCTGATAGTGTCACCACGCTCTTTGATTTTTGCCGCCACAACCACAACTTCCTTCAAAGAATTCCCACCCTGAAGGGTAAAGTCCACATGACCTGATGAGGCGACAATATTTTTCTTTAACGGATTATAGCCCAACATCGACGCTCTGACGGTTATACTATCGGACTTTGCTGAAAATTCCACTTCGTATTCACCTGCCTCATCAGCCATTGTATGTGCCACCAACTTGCCGGCATCCATCACTGTAATCATAGCTTCGAGAGGTTCTCCGCTACTATCAGAGACCTTTCCCCTCAGTTTGATTTGCGCGCATATAGTCTGCGCGCAAATCAACATCATGAAGGATGTTATAAGTAATATTCGCTTCATAGCTGCCGATGTTACTCCAATTCAAGCTGAGTATAAGGGTGGCGACGGGAAGTTATTTCCTTAGTCATGGTCATATCAGTAAAAACAGAGTGACCGGTTGTTTTCAAGTAGTCCACATTCAAAGCACGCTGAAGTTTCCACACCTTCTCGCGTGTGGATTGCTTATATTTGTTCCCTCGGGGAGCGAAGATTGTGAATTTACCGTTTTCCACTGCTACAGCCTCGAAAGTATAGATTCCTTCGTTGTCGGACACCTTCATAATCAAGCCCGGAAGTCCGCCGAATTTCCAGGGTCCGTATTCAACCGGAATATCCGGCGTGAACCATGCCGTAAAATCTCTACCACGCCAATGGCAAGTGGCCTTGATACATTCATATCCGCAAACTTCTTTCATTTCGTCTCCTATCTGCCAGTTAAATGATAAAGGAAGACTTTCGATATAATACAGGTTTTCATTATCAAGTTCTCGCGGCATGGTGGCCCACTCGGTCAGCACGCCATCTTTTGTCGTTATCTGCGAATATTGATATTCTATCCATTTATTTCGGCGATAACCTCCCATCCAACGCAGTGGAGGATAGGCAACATTGGTTCCATGAACCTTAAACCAATTGGAGAGACTGTCTTCATTTACCTCAATGAAATAACTGCTGTAATCGGTCATATCAGAGCCGATCTTCAATTGCCCCTCGTCGATCCAGGTAGTTCTGTCATTCAGATCTTCGGCATTGAAAGCGTATCTGATGCGGGTGTTCGCCTCGGAAATACTGTCTCTACCCTTGGTGGCGGATCTCACATTATTAGAAATAGATACCTTTGCATCTGTATCTTTCAATTGGGCCAATAGTGATGCAGGAGAAATACTTATAACCATAAGTGCTATAAGTAACTTAATTTTGATTTGCATGATGATTTAGTTTCAAGGTGTTATATAGTCATTCTAACTCAAGCTGTGCGTAAGGATGTTTCCGTGAAGAAATTACTTCTCCTGTTTTATACTTTATAACGCTATGATCGGTTGTCTTTAAATAATTCTCATTAAGGGCACGCTGAAGTTTCCACACACCTTTTCGCGTGTGGATTGCTTGTATTTGTTCCCTCGGGGAGCGAAGATTGTGNACTTACCGTTTTCCACTGCTACAGCCTCNAANGTATAGATTCCTTCGTTGTCGGACACCTNCATAATCAAGCCCGGAAGTCCGCCGAATTTCCAGGGTCCGTATTCAACCGGAATATCCGGNGTGAACCATGCCGTAAAATCTCTACCACGCCAATGGCAANTGGCCTTGATACATTCATATCCGCAAACTTCTNTCATTTCGTCCTCNATCTGCCAGTTAAATAATAAAGGAAGATTTTCGGTATAATACAGGTTTTCATTATCAAGTTCCCGGGGCATGGTGGCCCACTCGGTCAGCACGCCATCTTTTGTCGTTATNTGCGAATATTGATATTCTATCCATTTATTTTCGCGATAACCTCCCATCCAACGTAGTGGTGGATAGACATTTACATTCGGGCCCTGAATCTTAAACCAATTGGAAAGACTGTCCTCATCTACTTCAANGAAATAACTGCTGTAATCGGTCATATCAGAGCCGATCTTCAATTGCCCCTCGTCGATCCAGGTAGATTTGTCATTCANATCNTCGGCATTGAAAGCNTATCTGATGCGGATGTTCGCCTCGGAAATACTGTCTCTACCCTGCTTGGCNGCTCTGAGAATATTTGATGGGGAAACTTTTGCATCNGTATCCTTGCGTTGCGAATAGGCACAATAGGGCACACAAAGCGCAACAAATATTATGAATATCTGTATCTTAGTCATGATAATAGAAAATAAGGTTCTCCAATCGTGGTGATTGACTACTTCGTTTTGAATCAATCACCACGACAACAAATAACTTATGTAACTAACCGATAGCGAATCAGATGCCGANATTCGGCACTGACTGCCGGGGGTTGAAGTTTTTTAAGGGAGTTTGAAAGTCATCGGCACTACCATACTGCAGCTTACGGGACTGCCGTTTTTCGTAGCCGGAGTCCAGGCGGGCATAATACTGATTACACGCATTGCCTCTGCGTCGATTTCGGGCGATACGGATTTCTCCACACTGAGGTCGGTTACTTTGCCTTCTGCTGTGATGACAAAACGCACAGCCACTTTGCCTTGCGCTTTGTTCTTGACGGCTTCTTCGGGATATTTGATATTGTCGCTCAGGAATTTATACATCGCCATCTGTCCGCCGGGAAATTCCGGCATCACATCAGGTTCGGCAAGCTCTTCGGGTTTAACCGGAGCCTCGGGAACTTGTGCGGACGGAATTTTTTCACTAACTTTGTCCACACTGAGCGATACTGCGGAAGCTGTGCCTATTGCTGCAGCAACCGCCGGATTGTTTACGGCCACGGCTGCGACGAGCAAGGCCGGGACGATAGCCACGGAGCGCAACCGGCGCATCGGGCTGGTTTTTTGATTACACATCATAGTAATACGGTTTTTAAGTTTACTGTGGTTTAGGCTGTTGGCGAGCGACGGGAATCTCTGGCCCACAGCCTTTTTTGTGAGCAATAATTGGTATTGACGGGCATCCACCCCACTCTGCAGTACAACATCGTCGGCCTGATATTCATGCACGCTTCTGAGTTCGGCCCTCATCAGCCAGGATGCCGGATTGTACCATAGTAGAATTATAATGAGCTGGGCAACAAACAGGTCGATGCCATGGAGCAACCGCAGGTGGGCGCATTCATGAATAAGAATGGTCTCGCCGGCATCTTCGTAATCTTTACGATTAATAACGATATAGCGCAGCCAGCTGAAGGTGCCCATCTTTGTGTCCTGCAACAATATCAGTGAGTAACTATCCATCTTCTGCAACTCGCCACGGCGGAGAATTGCGAAAAGACTGAGAATCGAGAGTATGAAGAAAAGTGTTGTCACTATCACACCTATGTAATATGAAATGACGCATATCCGCGCCCACGCAGGCACTTTGCCGGGCAAAAGTTCCACATCAATTTCTTCCACCTGAACCATCCCTGCCGCACCGGTGGCGCCTTCAGCGAAGCCGTGCGTCGGAAGCAAGGGCGCTATAAAGGATATCGCATAGATACTCAGCAAAATGAAGCGATTGAACGCAGGTTGATTTTCAGCCGACAGCAACCACTTATAAATCAAGTATCCGACAAGGAGATATATGCCGGACTCAAAGGTATATGTTGCAAAAGCTCCCATTTCATTTCTGTTTTTTGGATCGGTTTTCAATCATATCAATGATACCGCGCAATTCGTCCACTGATAATTTTTCTTCCTCTACCAAGGTAGAAACAGCCGATATATAAGAATTATTAAAATAGCTCTTGATTACTTGAGCAAGACTGCGACCTGCAAAGTCAGCTGCCTGTGCTGTGGCAAAGTAATGGTAGGGCTTGGGGGACTCAGGCGCATGCGACACATAGCCTTTATCCTCGAGAATCCGCACGGTTGTGGATAGAGTGTTTACATGCGGCCGCAAATTTTCGGGATAAGTGTCGAGCAACTCACGAACTGTCATCGCACCATGCTCCCACAACTGTTCCATCACTTCGGCCTCACGCTCTGTGAGCTTCGGATATTTTGATTTCGATCTTGGCATAACTAATATTTTAGTTGACATCGCAAAGGTATAACTAAAATTTTAGTTAAGCAAATTTTTCCGCAAAAAAAATCACGACAGCGTAAAATCAGACGGTAAAAGACACCTTAACATTACCACAAGCAATATCAAACCCATTATTAGCGTTGGAAATAATATTTTGACCTTAATTTTTTGCTTAATTTTTTGCACATACGCATTAGATGTTGTAATTTTGCGAGGCATACCACCTCTTGAATCACGCATTAGGATGCTATAGAAAGCAACCAAGTTGCATGGGCTAAAGAGAGGTGAGATTGCAGACATAAAAAGAAAGCGTTTATCCACGCTGATTCTTGACGAACTGAAATGTCTCGCAAACTTTCCATTGATAGTCAAGGATTGAGCAACGATAGATGCCCGTGAATATGTATATATCTTGCTGTCAGGCATAATATTCCCTAAGGAATATAGCCTGCCGCATTGATTGCATATACTGGCGTGGGCTTCTGCGTTGCCGTCCGACTATCAATGGGCAATGCGAGAAGCCTCAGTTCGTAGGATGGCAACCGATACAGATTCCTACGCTTTTTGTATTCCATAATCGCCAACGAGAGGAGTCCCGCGGTATCTATAACAAAATGACGCAGATTGATTTTCTAAGAACAATCGAACAAATCAGAAATAGCTGTGGCCTTGATTGCTCCGGTCCGAATTATTATGTCTTTATCCATAAAGATTTAAGAAGAGCAACTGTTAATCATACTGGCTACATAAGTATGTCTGATGTAGCATGTGTGTTGGTAGTTTGTGCTTATAACTGGAAAAATATGGGATATGTAAACACTTCTCTGATCCAACTTGCAATGGTTGATCAATCATTTCAACCTATTGAAAAAATTCAATTTGGCAAATGGAATTTCAAAGGGCTTCAGTTCACCAGATTCTACGGGGAATATTACAATGCATGGCGCCCAATTCCCATATTAGAGCTATCGACCGATTCTACAGTAAATAATTTGCTTTCTCAACCATACGCCGGTCCAGAACCTTTTCCTGAATGGGAATGGCCAAATGTGGATGTGAAGCAAATGACGGAAATACTTAAATCAATAAATGAGTTTGCTGCGACCTACTCTAAATAATAGGCCAATTTATTACCGATACAGCAGTGCGACACTCACATTAAGTCCATTAGCCGCTACGGACTTCTCTCAAACACTTGCAATAAAAGACTAAAGGGAGGTATCTATAGCACACCCTTTTTATATTTATCTGTTTACTCGCATATTATTACGCCGCCGACGTTATTATTACTCGGCGGCGTCTTGGGCTTTTTTGCCGATGTAGCGGCGGACTACCTGGGTGAGGTACACCGTGAAGAGGGGGAACAGGAGGATGCCCATGCCGGACATGAGGATGGCAAGGATTTTGCCGATAAATGTAATGGCGTAGTAGGGTGCGCCGAGGGTTGTGGCTTCAAGACTGCACCACCACAGCGCTGACCAATAGCTGGTTACGCCCGGGTTGACTCCTCCGCCTTCATAGAGGAAGAAGATGAGCGAGGAGAAGTAGATGGCGATTACCATAATGGCCAGATAGGAGGCAAAAAGACCGATGACCTTGTTCGTGCTGACGAATCCTATAACGATTGCCACGGCCAATGTGGCTCTCAGGGTGGGGACGAAGTGGAGAACATACCCCCAGGTACCGTCGACGTGCAGCCCGATGGCGTGGATGAGTGCCGTGTAGGGTATCGACACGAGGAAGAAAAGCCAGTTGCGCTTGAGGTAGCCCCGGCGGTCGTCGCTGAAAGCCAATCCTACGAAGAAGTCCACAAGGAAGAGGATGCAGATGGGAACCTGCAATTTCATATATAAGTCGTTCTTCAAGAACTGGATACCGGTATTAAATGCATCCAGCGAAATAAGTACTATCAGAGCGAATGAAACTACCAGTACGGCCATTCGGATGGTCGTCAGAATTATATGCCGTAAGCGTTCGTCAAACAGGTGTGTCATAATGTATTGAATTAGTCTTTATATTATAACTTATGCGACATCGAAGTAGTTCAATTTTTTTTCAAAATTTTCTTTAGTATCTATATCGCTTATTTTCAACCACTTACCATTTAGCGGATATGTGAGAAAAGTCAAAGTGTGCAAATACCACATTTTTTGCGATTGCGCTCGTCGTAATTTTGCATCGCAAACCAAAAACAAACACTATGGAACACCACGACACACCATCCACGGAGGCCACGCCTCCCACGGGCGCCGAACAGCAGCAGCAACCGGCTGTCACACCCCCCGAAGAGCCCTCAGAAAAGGCCATCTTCCAATCGGATGCCGAATTCAACCATGTTGACGACTCTTGGCCGGCATGCCTCCGGACTCCAAAATCAGGCTTCTGGGACAATGTAACATTTATCTGATACCAAACCACAAAACCAAACTTCTAAACTTTAAACTCCAAATCACTATGAGTAACACAATTTCCGGTGCTCCCGTGACTACCGAAAACATCGCGGCCATCAACCCCGACCTCCTGGTCAACTCCATCGACAGCCGAATCGTGAAGATTCGCCCCACCGCCACCCCCATCGACCAACTCTCGCGCACCGCCGCCTCGCGCCGCGCCGCATCCATGACCGTGGAGTACTACTCGGTCGACCCCCGTCCCTCCTCGTTCGTAATCGCCAACGGAATCGGGTCGCAGACTCTCGATGAGGACGAGAACAACGCCCCCGTAGCGGTGTACAACGTAGCCGACTCCTCACTGTTCGANCCCTCCGACACCTTCCTCCTCCCCCATGTGTTGAACTCAAAAGGTCAACCTCTGGCGTACTATGTGCTTAAGCGCGAAAACAAGACCAAAATCGCGGTGATACCTCTNAACGGCGACAAGCAGGAATTTCCCGACGGCACCAAGCGCACCATCCTCCCCTCGATTCCGCCCAACACCACCTTCGTGCGAATGGGTCGCGCAGCTACCGAGCTGGATGTGCAGACAGCTCANTTCGCCGCAATTCCCCGCAAAAGCAGCAACAACTGCCAGATTTTCAAGATGCAGGTGGAACAGAGNACCCTGGCNTCGCTGGCCGCTAAGGAGGCGTCCTGGACTTTCTCCGACCATGAAGAAGCCGCNATCATGGATATGCGACTGGGCATGGANAAGAGCTTCATCTTCGGCTCGCGTAATAAGTTCTTCAACGTCGATAAGAACGAAAACGTCTACTTCACCGGNGGTATCTGGAATCAGACCTCCAAGGACATTACCATCGACCTTGTGCGAGACAAGGAGAATGCCGTAATCGACATGTGCCGACAAGCATTNACAGGCCAGAATGGCTCCAAGCACAAAATTCTGGTGGCCGGTTCGGGCTTGGTCGAGGCCCTGAGCAAGGTAACTACCACCAAGACTGTGGGGGCCGACAGAACAATGGTGAAGTGGGGCATCGAATTCAAGGAAATCCGCACCAACTTCGGCGCGCTATATGTGGTGCACTCNGAGGTGTTCGATCTCTGCGGCCACGAAAACGACGGTATGATNATCGACCCCGACTATCTGACCAAGTACGTCCACATCCCGTTCCAGGCNGAGAAGCTGGACCTCCGCCGCTCGGGNCAGCGCAACACCGACGCCGTAGTGCTCACCGAAGCATCCTGCNTGGTGCTACGCTACCCCAACGCACACGCNCGAGTGTTCAATGTAGAACTTGAGGACTAAATAAAAAGGCTGTTGCAGACTGTAACCTCATCATGGATTTTCATGATAAGGTCCTGCAACAGCCTTTTTTAGAGTGTGTTTACTTTTAAATGATTTTATTAATNTGGTTTAAAANTAAACACACTCTTAACTTCTGAGTCAAACTTACAATTNAAANNCCATGCTCCTTCATCTTACCAATTCCGAACTTTTAGATTACCGACTTCAGATGGCCGGCTACGAACCCGCCAATCTGGANTTCACCATCGANCGCACCGATGGAATCAATGTCGATGCCATTGTAGCCAACCGCCTCCGNCGGTGGTATGTCGAGCANCTCCACACTGCCCCGCTCTGCTATCNNCCGGTGGAAGANGTGGNCGCCGAGGNCGCCGTAACGCCCGGAAAAATNCCGAATTCGTGCATCGTCACGCTCCCCGATGGGTGCTTGCGACCTCAGAGCATATCCTTCGAGGGCTGGACCTCGGAGGTCACGGTTCTGCCGGAAGAACAGTACCACAATATTGTACGCGCGCAGGACAATCAATATCTACGCGCCTCCGCCGACTACCCGGTCGCAGCTCTGTGCCCCGGTCGACCGCGCTCCATCATCGCCTTCCCGACATCCGGCGGCAAGCTGACCTCCCTCATAGCGGTGAAAGATCCCGGCGACAACATCTACATCCTCGACGAAACCCTACTCAACCACCTACCCGCCGACGACATATTTAATCAACTGTAAAATTATCCTAATCAAAACACAATGAAATCCACCTTACCAAATATTCTTGCATGCGCCCACAGGGCATGGATATCGGGAGGAACCTTCCGCACTTGCCGACAGCGCTACAAACGCTACACCTACGGCGACCAATGGTCCGACCCCGTGAACTGGGAGGGCACCACTATCCCCGAACGCGAAGCTATCCTGCGTTCGGGTCGACGTCCGATGGTCAACAACCTAATCCGCCAGCTCGTCAAAAGCGTAGTGGGTCATTTTCGCACTCAGTCGGCTGAAATGGAGCTCTACTCCGGTGAATCCATCGCCACTCATGCCACCCACAACGCCCTCCCCGAGCTGGACAGCCGTTTGCTGGAGGAATTCCTCATCTCCGGTTGCGCCGTTCAGCGTGTGGTGAGCGAACGCCGGTTCAACGGCAAGGAGGTGTGGGTGGATAATGTGGATCCGCGCACATTCTTCGTGAATTCCTTTCGCGACCCACGAGGCCGCGACATCGACCTGATCGGAATGCTCCACGACATGACATTCCCGGAAGTGGTGAACCGCTTTGCCCGCGGCTCCAAAGGTCGCGCCGAGATGTTCCGGCGAATCTACGACCCCGCAGCGACTCCCACCGGTAGTGCCGACTTCTTCCAAGCCAACGGCGAAGGGGTCGACTTCTACCGATGTGCCGACCCCGGTCGATGCCGCGTCATCGAAATCTGGACGCTCGACAGCCGCCCGCGGCGAGGTGGCGTGGATCACGATTTTGTGTGGCATGCCCGATTTTTAGCCCCCGACGGCACTCTGCTCGGTGAATACGATTCGCCATACCGCCACCGTAGCCATCCCTTCGTAATCAAGCTATATCCCCTCACCGATGGCGAGATTCACTCGTTCGTGGAGGATGTCATTGAGCAACAAAGGTTTATCAACCGCCTCATTGTGCAGATCGACCACATAATGTCCTGCTCCGCAAAGGGGGTGCTGCTATTTCCCGTTGACCAGTTGGTGAAGGGCGCCACATGGGAAGATGTCGCCAACAAATGGGCTCAATGCGATTCGCTCATTCCAATCACCGGCAACGGCGACCTCCCTCAGCAAGTGGTCAGCAACACTGCCAACAACGGCGCCTATCAACTCCTCCAGCTCGAGCTGAATCTGTTCGAGAAAACCTCGGGCGTGGGCGATGCTCTGATGGGTCGACTGAGCGGACATCAGGGTGCCGAGCTCTATGAAAATCAAGTTCGAAACGCCACCATAGCCCTGGCCGACATTTTCGAGTCCTTCCTGTCTTTCATCCACACGCGAAACGATAAAATCCTCACAACTTAGTCTTTCGATACCACACATTAATACATATGTACTCGAGTTTCAACCTCGCTCTTTGAGCCTTCAAATGTGAAATAATATTAAAATTGGAATTGATTTGCGAAATATTTTGCAGAGTAGAAAAATTTGCGTAACTTTGCACTCGCAAATCACACCAAGGCCCATTCGTCTATCGGTTAGGACGCGAGATTTTCATTCTCGAAAGAGGAGTTCGATTCTCCTATGGGCTACTAACTAAACTGAATTTAAAGAATCTCACGATAATGGCTAATCACAAATCTTCAGAAAAGCGTATCCGTCAGACAATTACTCGCCGTCTCCGTAACCGCTACTATGCCAAGACTGCCCGTAATGCCGTGCGCAACCTGCGTAAGATGACTGATAAGGCAGCTGCCGAGGCTCGCTTCCGCGAAGTTACCGCGATGCTCGACCGTCTCGCAAGCAAAAACACTATCTCAAAGAACAAGGCGGCTAACCTCAAGAGCAAGCTCGCTAAGCACATCGCTAAGCTCTCTGCCTGATTCTTAAACGCATTTGGGCTCCGCCCTTGATGGCCCATTCGTCTATCGGTTAGGACGCGAGATTTTCATTCTCGAAAGAGGAGTTCGATTCTCCTATGGGCTACAAGCTCCGAACACTTTGGTGGACGGAGCTTTATTTTTGGCTCGTCTTTTGCGCCTAATTTCATTCTCTCATCGCAATCCCTTCGGTTTTTTTAACTCTCAACTCTTACTTAATGAACCTTTTGTTTGACCTCGGCGGCGTAATTATTGATATCGAGCGCCAGCACTGCGTGGATGCTTTCAAAGCTCTCGGCCTCAAAAATGCCGACGAGTTCTTCGGTCTCTACGCTCAGACAGGCGCCTTCATGGACCTCGAAAACGGCTCAATAAACACCGAGCAATTCCACAATATTATCCGAAAGGAACTCCCCGAAGGCGTAACCGATTATCAAATCGACACTGCCTTTCAAAAATTCATCATCGGAATTCCCGAACATCGCCTCAAAGCGCTCCGAGAACTGCGCGCCAAGGGCTACAACATCTACGTCCTCAGCAACACAAACCCAATAATGTGGAACGGCGTAATTGCCAATGAATTTGCTAAAGAAGGACTCCGACGCGAGGATTATTTCGACGGCATTGTAACTTCATTCAAGGCTCGAGCCACAAAGCCCGATGAGAAAATTTTCCGATATGCCATTGAATACCTCGGAATTAATCCCGAAGAAACCATCTTTTTCGACGACTCCGAAGCCAACACAAAGGCCGCCGAAGCTCTGGGGTTCAAAACGGCACATGTACTCCCCGGCACCGAGTTCATGGACTATATTCCACATTCTAAAAGTAAACACACTCTAAAAACTGATGAGCGCTAAGGCGGAGAAAGGATATATGGCCGCTGTGGGCACCTTCGATGGTGTGCACCGCGGACATGCCTTTGTTATTGAACGCCTCAAAGCCGAAGCGGAGGCTAAAAGCCTCAAAACCAAGGTCATAACCTTCGATAATCACCCGATGGCAGTCGTCGCTCCGCAGCGATGCCCCTCAGCCCTCTCCGACAGCAAGGAGCGCGCCCTCCTTTTGCAAAGTCTGGGCGTCGATGCCGTGGAATCCATTCCCTTCAACTCCGAATTAGCTGCCCTTACAGCCGAGCAATTCCTTGAATTCCTGCACAATGAGCATAATGTGAAAGCTCTTGTGATGGGGTTCAACAACCATATCGGGTCCGACCGCCGAACCGGAGAAAGCCTCGGCCCGGAATGCTGCGGCGTGGAAATTATATGCCTGCCCGAACTGGACTCCGAGGATGGCGTAAGCAGCTCGGCAGTCCGTTCTGCGCTTGCCAACGGCGATGTCAGCGAGGCCGCACGCCTCCTGGGCAGACCATACTCTATCATGGGCAACGTGGTGGACGGAAAGCACCTCGGGCGCAAAATCGGATTCCCCACTGCTAACATATCCCCTGATGACCCTCGGAGAATGATTCCCGCTGAGGGTGTGTACGCCGTCGACGTGATTCTTCCCTCCGGACAAGTCCATCGGGGAATGGTCAACATCGGACATCGCCCAACCGTCGACTGCCCCGACGCGCCTCTGAGCATCGAGGTGAACATCTTCGACTTCGACGGCAACCTCTACGGCCAAAACATTGCCCTACGATTCCTCAAACATCTCCGCTCCGAAAAACGTTTCCCTCACATCGACGCCCTTATCGCCCAGCTCCACATCGACCGTCAGGCGGCTCGAAACGCTTGATTCGGCACAATATTTGCCGTAAACAGCTTCAAGAGCCATGAAGGTAGCGAAAGAATTTATACCTTACGCTTGCAAAAGCTAAATAATATACCTATTTTTGTAAATTCAAAAACTTTTAAATATGGAAGCTAAAGAAAAAATTGAACCCGGAAAATACTTCGAAATCGAATATAAGCTCTATCGTGTTAACCCCGATGGCACCGAAACTCTCGTACATGAGGTAACCGCCGACGAGCCCGACCGCGCAATCCAAGGACTCACACTCGGATTCGTGGAAGCTCTCGATGCTGAATTGCTCGGAAAAGCCGCAGGCGACACTTTCGACTTTGTGGCAGCCCCTGAAAAGGCTTTCGGCCCCTACACCGAGGAGGAAATTTACGACGTTCCCAAGGACCGACTCACCGTCGACGGCAAGTTCGACGAAGAGATGTTCACCCCCGGCGCTATGATTCCTTTGATGACTCCCGATGGTTATCGCATTGACGGACAGGTCGTTTCGGTAGGTTCCGATAGCGTCAAGCTCGACCTCAACCACCCCCTCGCCAAAGATAAGGTGCACTATGTGGGCAAGGTGCTTCAGGTGCGCGATCCCAAGCCCGAAGAACTCCAACCCGCTCACGGTTGCGGTTGCGGCTGCTGCCACGACGATGGCGCACACGACTGCGAAGGCGGATGTCACGACGGCGGATGCTGCGGCGATCACGACCACAACGGATGCGGATGCAACCACTGATTCGAGGACGCAACATACACAAGCATTTCGGTAATCTCGAAGTGCTGAAAGGTATCGATTGCGATATCTTTCCCGGTAAGGTAACTGTCATTGTCGGCCCGAGCGGGGCCGGCAAGACTACCCTCCTCCAGATTATCGGAACGCTCCTAAAACCGGAAAATGGAGCTTCCGTGGAGTATAACGGACAAAACGTGCTCGCCCTTAACGACAACGCCATGGCCGACTTCCGTAACGAAAACATCGGATTCGTTTTCCAGTTCCATCAGCTCCTGCCCGAATTTTCCCTCCTGGAGAATGTCGCAATGCCCGCCCTCATCGGTGGCGCCAAGCGAAAGGACGCCTTGGCTAAGGCATCTGCCCTGCTGGAGCGGATGGGATTAAGCCACCGAGCCGACCACCTTCCCTCGGAGCTTTCAGGCGGCGAATGCCAAAGGGCTGCCGTGGCAAGGGCTTTGGTTAACGAACCTAAGGTAATATTGGCCGACGAACCTTCCGGTAGCCTCGACTCGCAGAATCGACAGGCACTCCACGACCTCTTCTTCGAACTCCGCGACCGAATGCACATCACATTCCTGATCGTCACTCACGACGAAACGTTAGCTGCCCGGGCCGACTGTGTGATACGCCTACGCGACGGTCGTATCGACAACGACAGGCATCCCTGACTCCATTTTCATCAATCTCAAACGTCACAATCAATCGCTATAGCAATATGAAAAAATTTCTCCTTTCTCTTATGGCTGCAGTCATTCTCACTGCATGCAGCAACAACAACGATAACAACACCGTAATCATCTCCAACTTCGCCACTCTGGACGTTATCTCACCCAACGGTGCAATCTTCACCGTTCAGAATCCCGGCGAAACTCAGGTAACAACCCTCACGGCTTCCCAGGCAATCAACGCCGACAACTTCAAAGCCGGAACCCGTGTTTTCGTGCAGTACACTCTCCCCGATGATGCTACCACCTCCGCAAAAAACTGCACCCTCATGGCAATGTACAACACCGACGGTGCCGGTGATATGATTCAGAACGCTACCGCCGAATCCACCAAGGATTGGGAAACTATCGAAACCCAACTCTCAGAGGTTACTATCACAGGCAGCTTCATCAACATCATCGGTCAGGCTAATTGCGACTACACAAAGTACTCCTGCAAACTCTATGTGGACGAAACTACTCTGAACGACGAATATCCCCAGCTCTACCTGATATTCCTCAACGAAGGTGTCAACGAGCAGTACCTCACATTCCTCGGCTCTTGGAACTTCGAGCATATCCGTCAGCTCCCCACAAGCAAAGGCATGATTCTGAATGCAAACAATCCCGGCATGCAGAAAATCACTATCAATTTCTAAGTAACCTAAATTTTTAAGATAAAATGGCAGAAAAACAACAGGAACTCAAAATTGAGCTCGCTCCCGAAATAGCAACCGGTCACTACAGCAACCTCGCAGTAATCTCTCACGGTCCCAACGAATTCTTCCTCGACTTCATCGCAGTCGCTCCAAACATGCCTCAGGCTCGCGTCGTATCACGCATTATCATGACTCCCGAAAATGCAAAAAACCTCGCCGGACTCCTCGCCGAAAACGTTCGCCGTTACGAAGCTACATTCGGCCCCATTGCCCCCAAAATGCCAAAGAACCCTCAAGGCAACGGTGGTATTCCCAACCCCTTCTCGGCTTAAGCGATGAAACCTAACCAACTCTCTATCTACAACTCTCTCTCTCGTCAAAAAGAAACCTTCACACCCCTACATGCCCCCAACGTGGGCATGTATGTGTGCGGGCCTACCGTATATGGCGACGGACACCTTGGTCACGCTCGGCCGGCTATCACCTTCGACATCCTTTTCCGATACCTAAACCATCTCGGCTACAAGGTTCGATACGTCCGCAACATCACCGATGTCGGTCACCTCGAGCACGATGCCGATGAGGGTGAGGACAAAATCGCAAAGAAAGCCCGTCTCGAGCAGCTCGAACCCATGGAAGTCGTTCAGCACTATCTGAACCGATACCACAAGGCTATGGAGGCCCTCAACGTCCTCCCGCCTTCTATCGAGCCCCACGCCTCCGGGCACATAATTGAGCAGATCGAATACATCAAAAAAATCATGGAAGCCGGATATGCCTACGAAAGCGACGGCTCCGTGTACTTCGACGTCCCCAAATTCAACGCCGACTTCGGATACGGCAAACTTTCAGGGCGAAACATCGAGGAACTCCTCGCAACTACTCGCGAGCTCTCCGGACAATCCGAAAAACATAGCCCCACCGACTTCGCTCTCTGGAAAAAAGCAGCACCCGAGCACATCATGCACTGGCCTTCGCCTTGGAGCGAAGGATTCCCCGGATGGCACCTCGAATGCTCTACTATGAGCGAGAAATACCTCGGTAAAGAATTCGACATCCACGGCGGCGGCATGGACCTCAAATTCCCTCACCACGAAGCCGAAATTGCTCAATCATGCTCCCACAACGGACACCCCTCTGTCCGATACTGGATGCACAACAACATGATCACAATCAACGGTAAGAAGATGGGCAAATCTCTGGGAAACTTCATCACACTCGATGAATTCTTCTCCGGAAACCATCCCCTTCTGGAGCAAGCCTACTCGCCAATGACTATCCGTTTCTTCATCCTCCAGGCGCACTACCGCGGAACGGTCGACTTCAGCAACGAAGCCCTCCAGGCAGCCGAAACGGCCCTCGGACGTATGCTCGACGGATACCGACGACTCGGCGAACTCAAAGCATCCGACACATCATCCATCGACGTATCCAACCTCGAACAACAAGCCTACGCCGCCCTCGACGACGACCTCAACACTCCCGTCCTCATCGGCGTACTCTTCGAAGCCGTTCGACTGATCAACCAGGTCAAGGACCACAAGGCCACCGCCACTCAAGCCGACATCGACACCCTCCGACGACTCATGGACACATTCCTCGTGGAAATACTCGGTATTCGTGTCGACGAAGGAGGCAACTCCGCCAACCTCAAACCATACCACGATGCCGTGGACCTGCTCCTCGACATACGCGCAAAAGCCAAGGCAAACAAAGACTGGGCAACTTCCGACCTTATCCGCGACCGCCTCGCTCAAATCGGATTCACCGTCAAAGACACTAAAGACGGAGTAGAATGGAACCTGTAGAACCTCGCGACTGCTGGGTGGTGGCCGAATCTTTTTCGACACCACCCGCAGCACATATAGCCATGGGAATGCTCAAAGCCGAAGGAATCCCATGCCACCTAAACTCCCCGATAATGTCGACACTCTACGGAGCCGGCTCAACATGGGCACCAATTCAACTACTCGTCCCCGCAAAACACCTCCTCCAAGCCCAAACCCTCCTAAAATCCCACCAAGACTAAAAAATATAAGGGCGCACCTTCGGCAAAAAAGTAAGGGCGCACGTTCGGCAAAAAATGTAAGGATGCACGTTCGGCATAAAAATGTACGGACGCACGTTCGGTGCGTCCTTTTGACCCGCCACCGCAACCCCTTGAAAATCAGCAAAAAAATGTACGGACGCACGTTCGGTGCGTCCTTTTGACCCGCCACCGTAATCACCTGAAAACCAGCGAAATGTAACACCATCGCTGTCACCAACGCCACCCGCTCCAAAAGCGCCCCGCAAAAGCAACACCGCGCAAGCAGCTTCAGCTCGGACTATAATCCCCCAACGCAAGTCTAAGAACACTGCGGCAAAGAATCCCTAAGGCTATCCGCTGCTTTGAACTTTGCTCATTATTTTTCTCTTAGATTTACTTGTTGTTTGAAAAAATATGAGTAATTTTGCGCCGTCTCAGGTTTTGTGTGCATCGAAAGATGCCATGAATTAAAAGGGAATCAGGTGAGAATCCTGAACAGACCCGCTACTGTGAGTCCGCCAAGGATTTCCGTA
>JAAVGX010000019.1:0-15304 GCA_014800065.1 Bacteroidales bacterium
GTGATTGTAGCAGGATTAGTGTTCGGATTATAAGAACCTATCCTTTCAATAAATCTACCATCTCGTGGTGCCCTGCTATCGGCGATGACAATAGGATAGAACGCATAGTTCTTGCGACCATGACGTTGTAATCTAATTTTTGTTGCCATTTCTGATTATTTTGGTTTTGTATTGTTTTGCGACCGCAAAGGTACAACTTTTTTTTGACAATCCAAAACTTTTTCGCCCCGGTAGAGATTTTTTTGTTTTAATTCAATAAATCTGTAACTTTGTCTGATCAACCTACACTACTTATATGGAATTAAATGCGAGTTATGACGAGCTGACCTCTTACTTAAAGGAGCGTTTCGGACAGGCCGTCACGTTTTCATGCCCCGAAGATGGCCTGCTTCGGGTCACCTATACCAAACGGATCCTCATCAAGGATGTCAACATCAACATCGCCATACGCTTTGAAGAGGTCAAACCCGATTCAGTACTCCTGGCTTACGATGGTGCTATGGGCTTGGATATGATTATCAGCGGTGCGCTCAGCTTCTTTACCGCTCACTATCCGGAGCTGAGTGCGGGTGTACATCCGCAGGACAACCACCGCATCCTGATCAACCTCGCGGAAATTGAAAAAGCCGGGCCCGCAGTGGAAAACATAGCCCTAACCGATATTATTCCCGCCACAGACAGCATTAAAATTGAATTCTCCCTAAAAACGCCCTAATTTTTTTGAAGTTATAAATATTATTTGTATATTTGGGCCGAAAACCTCAAAAAAAGCTAAATATGAAACGTTTCTTGCTTCTTTTCTCCGTTGTAGGAATGGTGATGTTAGGCGCATGTACGAGCGAACCATTCGACAAAGAACCTGATGTTGAATTCCCCTTGAAGGTAGTTGAAAACGGATGCCCTGTACAAGGCGATGTGGATTTTGACATCCTCAACCAATATCAGGGAGGAATTGAGGATGCTACCTACACCTCCGCTGAAGGGCTATTGTACATAAAGGACGACTTGACCAAGGGTAAATGGGAACTCGACACTGAGGTCTACGTTGGTGGCGAGAGTTATCTACCTTCGCGAATTATTGTGAAGGATGGCATGCAGTGGGAACCGGTCATGCTTTTTTCTTGCGCTACAGGACCTACCGCTTTTGCCACAGCGCTCAGGGTTGTCAATAAAGTTCTTAATAGGGACTATGATGTATATGTAGCCCGTAAATTTTCGGTTGATGCAGAAAAATATAAACTTAAGCTGGGCAACCTTTCTTGCAATGTTGCAATGGCTGATAAACAAACTATCGTTCTGTCATATGAAATAAGGTTTGAAAACGGACGAACCCATAATGGAGGATACTTCCTTGAGTTCTGCTACTATACCAAGACCGAACCGCTGAATTTTGACGATGGCAATAACCTGCGTTTCAATTCTGTAGCGGAGGCCTATGACTGGCTCATAGAACAATTCGAGACCAATCTCGGTGAACAAGTGAATCTCAACTGGTTAGGTGGGGCAATTTATGATAATCCATACTTCTACCTTTCCACACTGAAAGCAGAACGCGACAAGTTTGCGGGAGTATAACCCCCACATTAATACTTACATTTGAGGCGCCGTTGTCAGCTGACAACGGCGCCTTGTGTTATTTGAGCACCGAAATCGTCATTATGCCATCTATTGGTATGAATCCCTCGTGGGCGAATATGTTCAAGGCCGAATCGCGCGTCTTTAAGTACAACCGGGTCACACCCACACGCCGCGCTATCTCCTTCAGATGTTCCACTATAGCGGTGGCGATGCCCTGACGTCGATGCTCGGGGCGTACATAGAGATTCACAATATCAGCGCAGGCTCCATTGGGATTATCGGGCCCGGGCATAGCGCTGTAAAAATTCAAGGCACCGCATCCAACAGCTTCGCCCCCGGGCGTTGCCAGCACGGCATAGTGAGCCCCTCCGGGTACCTGACGCAGAAAATAAGCGCGGCTCTCCGATTCCAGTCGTTCGCGCTCGGCATCGGTCATCTCTTTGCATTGATTACACAAAACCTCCATCCGCCAGTTTACCAGCGTGGTCAAATCCTCTGTGTGGATTACGGGTATCTTTTCGTTCCTCATGGCTTCTTCTTTAAATATATCGTTTCAACACCGCACAAGGGCAAAAAGTTGACCAAATTGAAGATATTGCCGTGAAAATCAACACCACTCGCCATTTCGTCATTCTGTGAAGATTATTATGAGTAAAAATGCCGTCCTGCACGGCCTGATACACGGCCTGAGTCATATCGTTTGCGTGCTTTTGATTTTTTTTGTAAATTTGCAAGCTGTAATTATATACAACGGCTTGTTCGTTGTTTCTTTATCATTTAAGTTAAAATCTTAACCTTTGAATTTTATTGCTGAAATTCAATTTTTGAACGGTAAATGAAAGTACTTAAGTTCGGCGGAACCTCGGTAGGTTCGGCCGCCCGTATCAAACATGTGGCCGACCTCATTGTGCGCCAGGGAAAGAATATTATTGTCCTCTCGGCCATGAGCGGCACCACCAACGCTCTGGTGGAAATTTCAGACTACCTGAGCAAAGGTAATATACCCGGAGCCCAGGAAACCCTTAACAACCTTGAGGCTAAATATGCCGCCGTAGTAAACGAATTACTCACCGACCGCGCAAGCCGTGAAACTGCTGTGGCGGCTCTCGGACGCTCATTCTTCCTCATTCGTTCATACTTCTCGGAGACTTTCTCCGAAGCCGGTGAGAAGGAAATCCTTGCCCAAGGCGAACTCATTTCAACCGCTCTCATGCTGGCCTACCTACGAGAGAAAGGTGTAAATGCCGTGATGCTCCCCGCACTGGAGTACATGCGCACTCTTGAATCGGGCGAACCCGACATGAGCCACATCTCCGTACGCCTCAAACGATTGCTCGAACTCGAAGCCGCAGCCGACATATACATCACCCAAGGCTACATATGCCTCAACAGCCGGGGAGGAATCGACAACCTCCAGCGTGGTGGCTCCGATTACACCGCAAGCATCATCGGTGCCGTGCTGCCTGCCGAGGAAATTCAGATCTGGACCGACATCGACGGCATGCACAACAACGACCCCCGATTCGTGGAGGGAACACGCCCCGTACACGAACTCCACTTCGAGGAGGCCGCCGAGCTCGCTTATTTCGGAGCGAAGATTCTTCACCCCTCCTGTGTCCTCCCGGCAAAACTTGCAAATATCCCCGTGCGTCTGCTCAACACTATGGAGCCCGACGCGCCCGGTACACTCATATATAATATGCCCCCCGATGGAAAAATCAAAGCCATCGCGGCAAAGGACGGTATAACTGCCGTGAAAATCAAAAGCGGACGTATGCTCCTGGCTTACGGCTTCCTGCATAAGGTGTTCGAAACTTTTGAAAACCACAGAACCAGCATCGACATGATGGCAACCAGCGAAGTGGGCGTGACGGTAACCGTCGACAACGATTCTCGCCTCGCTGCAATTATCGACGACCTCAAGGAATTCGCCACCGTCAATGTTGACCGCGACATGGTCATAATATGCGTCGTCGGCGACCTCAACTGGCTCAACGCCGGATATGAAGCGCAGGTAGTAAACGCTTTAGGCGACATCCCCATCCGAATGATTTCATATGGCGGCAGTGCCTACAATATTTCAATCCTCGTGCGCCGACAGGACAAACTGGAGGCGCTGAAACGTCTTAGCAAAAGCCTTTTCTCTGCATGAATATCCTGAATAGAATAAAGGCCGCAGCCACCGATAGCCCCACACCCTGCTATTGCTACGACCTCCAAGTGCTCGATGCTAACCTGCGGGCTGCCTCCGAAGCTGCCGGCTCCTTCAAACTGCACTATGCCATGAAGGCCTGCAACGATGAGCGGGTGCTGACTCATATCCGGCAGGCCGGATTGGGCGTCGATGCCGTCAGTGGCGGTGAAGTGGAGTTGGCGCTCAAATTCGGATTTGCGCCCGCAAATATATTCCTCTCCGGTGTAGGAAAAACCGATGCCGAAATGCGATTGGCTATCGGCAATAGAATCGGATGTCTCAACATCGAATCCGTAGAGGAGATCCCCGTGCTACAAAGCATTGCGCACGCAATGGACATGGAAGCAAATGTGGCTCTGCGTCTTAATCCCGGTATCGACGCACATACGCATCGCGACATCACCACAGGTACCGACGAAGATAAGTTCGGCATACCCCTCTCGAGAATCCCCGATGCCGTGGACGCTCTCGCGCAAAGCCCGAATCTGCGCTTCCGTGGAATCCATTTCCACATCGGTTCGCAAATCACCGATTTCGAACCATACCGCCAACTCTGCCGCGTGGCCAACAAGCTCGTGGCCGATTTCGAGGCCATGGGTCTCCGATGCGAAATTCTCGACATGGGTGGTGGCTTGGGTATCGATTATAACGACCCCCTTGCCCGACCGGTGGCCGATTTCGAAGGCTACTTCAATGTGTTCCTCCAAGACCTTAAAGTGCCTTCCTACACTCAAATTCATTTTGAGCCGGGCCGATCCCTGGTAGGGCAGTGCGGATTCCTGCTCACACGGTTGCTCCTCACCAAAACCACCGAGTCAGGTCGTCGCCTTTGCGTGGTGGATGCCGGCTTCACCGAGCTTATTCGCCCCGCACTGTATGGCGCCGAGCACGTAATCATCCCCTTGGATGCCGACCGCCAATGCAACACCGTCTACGACATCGTGGGCCCCGTGTGCGAGAGCACCGACGTGATGGCTCGCGGAATCAAACTCCCGCAAAACCTGCTCCGGGGCGACATCCTCGTGGTATGCTCCGCCGGTGCGTACGGTCAAACCATGGCGATGAACTATAATTGTCGCGCACTCGCTCCAACTATTTATATTTGAAAGTACACAAACTATGATAACGGTTAACAATTTAGGTATACAATTTGGTAAAAAGCCTTTGTTTCAGGATGTAAACCTGAAATTCACCCCCGGAAACTGCTACGGCATCATCGGTGCCAACGGCGCCGGAAAATCAACCCTCATGCGTATGCTCTCCGGCCAACTCAACCCCACCACGGGCTCCATCGCTCAGGGACCCGGCGAGCGTATGAGCGTACTCGAACAGGACCACTTCAAGTTCGACGACTGCACCGTAATCGAAACCGTCCTCCGCGGACACACCGTCCTCTGGGACATCATGCAGGAAAAGGATGCCCTCTATGCTAAACCCGACTTCAACGAAGAAGACGGTATCCGCGCCGCCGAACTCGAAGAGAAGTTCGCCGAGCTCGAAGGCTGGAACGCCGAAAGCGATGCGGCTGCACTCCTGAGCGGCCTCGGAATCAAGGAGGACCGCCACTATATGCTTATGCGCGATGTCAGCGCTAACGAAAAGGTGCGCGTCCTTTTGGCGAAAGCGCTTTTCGGAAATCCCGACAACCTCCTCCTCGACGAACCTACCAACGACCTTGACCTCGAAACTGTGGCTTGGCTCGAAGAATACCTCTCTAACTTTGAAAATACTGTCCTCGTGGTAAGCCACGACCGACACTTCCTCGACTCGGTCTGCACTCACACCCTCGACATCGACTATAACCGCCTCAAACTATTCGCCGGCAACTACAGCTACTGGTACGAAAGCTCGCAGCTCGCTCTGCGTCAGCAACAACAGGCCAACAAAAAAGCCGAAGAAAAGCGCCAGGAACTCCTCGAATTCATTCGCCGATTCAGTGCCAACGTGGCTAAGAGCAAGCAGACTACTTCACGAAAAAAGATGCTCGAAAAACTCAACATCGAGGAAATACAGGCTTCCTCTCGTCGATATCCCGGCATTATCTTTACCCCTTCCCGTGAAGTGGGCAACAAAATTCTCGAAGTGAAGGGCCTCACCGCTTCCGTTGATGGTAAAATCCTTTTCAAGGACCTCAACTTCCAAATCGAAAAAGGCGACAAGGTGGCATTCCTCAGCCATGACCCCCGTGCAATGACAGCCCTGTTCGAAATAATCAACGGCAACCGCCAACCCGACGCAGGTACTTACGAATGGGGGCAGACTATCACCACAGCATACCTCCCCCTCGACAACTCCGAATTCTTCAACACCGACTACAACCTCGTGGAATGGCTCAGCCAATTCTCCGACGACTCCAGCGAAATATACCTCAAAGGATTCCTCGGTAAAATGCTTTTCTCCGGCGAAGATGTCCTCAAAAAGGCTTCAGTCCTGTCCGGTGGCGAGAAAATGAGATGCATGATTGCACGAATGATGCTACGCGACGCTAACACAATGATTCTCGACTCCCCCACGAACCACCTCGACCTCGAATCAATCCAAGCCTTCAACAACACCCTTCAGAACTTCAAAGGCGTCATACTGATGGCTTCTCACGACCACGAGTTCATCCAAACCGTATGCAATCGCATCATCGAGCTCACGCCTAACGGTATCATCGACAAAATGACCGAATACGACGACTACATCTCCGACCCACGAGTACAGGAAGCCCGCGAGAAGCTCTACGGCAAGGCATAAAATCGAATCAGTAAAGTTGTCAAAATGTCAAGTTGTCAAAATGTCAAGATGTCAAGATGTCAAAATGTCAAATTGACAAATTGACAAAATGACAACTTGACCCCCTCAAAAAAACAAAAATATGGTTAAGCACATTGTTATGTTCCGCCTCAACGGAACTCCCGAAGAAAAAGCCGCCCTCGGGGCTCAATTCAAAACCGCTATCGAAGCCCTTCCCGCTCAAATCGAACAGCTCGACGCCGTAGAAGTTGGCCTCAACGACGGTCCTGCCGAAGGAAACTGGGACATCGTCCTCACAGCCCTCAGCGCCGACTACGAAGCCCTCAACGCCTACGCCGTACATCCCGCACATGTGGCCTGTGTGGCAATAATCAAGGCCGCAATTAACCAGCGCGCCTGCGTGGACTACGTCTGCTGATTCGCAACACTAATTCTATACCCGGCCCTCGAACATTCTTCCTTAAAATTAAATTTGTATTATTGAGGGATATTATTTATCTTTGTGCAAAATGTGCGCAGAGCACTTTGCTGCACTATTTGCTGATTAATTGTAACACCTAAAATATTCCTAAACCATGGAACTTCAGAAAAAAATCGACACCACCTTCGAACAGCGTTTCGGCGGACACGGCAACATCTACGCTTCTGCCGGACGTATCAACCTCATCGGCGAACACACCGACTACAACGGCGGATTCGTATTCCCCGGTGCTATCGACAAGGTAATCATGGCCGAAATTCGCCCTAATGATTCCGACAAAGTTCGCGTCTACTCCATCGACATCGACGACTACGCCGAATTCGGCCTCAACGAAGCCGACGCTCCCGCTGCTTCTTGGGCGCGTTACATATTCGGCGTGTGCCGCGAAATCATCAAGCGCGGTGGTAAGGTGGCCGGATTCGATGCCGTTTTCGCAGGTAACGTACCCCTGGGTGCCGGCCTCAGCTCTTCAGCTGCCCTCGAATCTTGCTTCGCTTTCGCTCTAAACGACCTCTTCAACGGTAACTCTATCGATAAGTTCGAGCTCGCACGAATCGGACAAAGCACCGAGCACAACTATTGCGGCGTGAACTGCGGAATCATGGACCAGTTCGCTTCCGTTTTCGGCAAAAAAGACCATCTCATTCGTCTGGACTGCCGTTCTATGGAATATGAATACTTCCCCTTCCATCCCCAAGGTTACTCCCTCGTGCTGGTCGACTCAGTTGTGAAGCACGAACTGGCCGACTCGCCCTACAACAAGCGTCGTGCAAGCTGCGAACGCGTTGCCAAGCGTCTGGGCGTGGAAACGCTCCGCGATGCAACTATGGAAATGCTCGATGCCGCTAAAGGCGACATCTCTGCCGAGGACTACTTCCGCGCCAAATTCGTCATCGAAGAAAAAGAACGCGTCCTCGCCGTTTGCGATGCCCTCATGGCAGGCGACTACGACACCGTAGGTAAACTCATGTACGCAACCCACAACGGCCTCTCGAAGGACTACGAAGTATCTTGCGAAGAGCTCGACTTCCTCAACGACCTCGCAAAAGAATGCGGCGTAACAGGTTCTCGAATCATGGGCGGTGGATTCGGCGGTTGCACCATCAACCTCGTGAAAGACGAACTTCTCCCCCACTTCATCGAAGAAGCAAAAACACGCTTCAACGAAAAGTACGGTCACGAACCCAAAATCTACGAAGTTATTATCTCCGACGGTGCCCGTAAGGTTGCCGAAGCTGCTCATTAATTAATATAGGCTCCGCGTACTTCTTAGGAATTCGCGGAGCCATGAATACTTACTTATGAAAGAAACAGTACTTGTCTCCGGCGGCGCCGGATATATCGGAACACATACAACCGTGGCCCTCATCGAAGCAGGCTACGACGTCGTCGTTATCGACAACTTCTCCAACTCCGACCCTTCTGCTCTAAAGGGAGTCGAAGAAATCGTTGGACGGAAAATCGATTTCGAGGAAGTGGACACATGCAATAAGGACGCTCTCCGGAAGGTGTTTGAAAAATATAAGTTCAACACCGTAATTCACTTCGCAGCTTACAAAGCTGTGGGGGAATCAATGAGCGAACCACTGAAGTACTATCAGAACAACCTGGTCAGCTACATGAACATTCTGGAGCTGATGAAGGAGTTCAACCGCCCGAACATACTGTTCTCTTCTTCGGCTACAGTCTATGGCGATGCCGAAAAACTACCCGTAACCGAACAAACTCCGCGCCAGCCGGCAACTTCGCCTTATGGCAACACAAAGCAGATTGCCGAGGATATCCTCCGCGACTGCTGCCGCGCATATGAGGGCATGTATGGTATCGCCTTACGCTACTTCAACCCTATCGGTGCTCATCCTTCTGCTCTAATCGGCGAACTCCCCCGGGGCGTACCCAACAACCTGGTGCCTTTCATCACTCAGACTGCCGCCGGCATTCGCCCGATGCTTTCGGTGTTCGGTAGCGACTACAACACTCCCGATGGAACATGCCTGCGCGACTACATCGACGTCGTTGACCTCGCAAAAGCACACGTCGCCGCTGTGAACCGTATGGTCGACCATCGTATGAAAGCAAAATATGAAATTTTCAACGTCGGTACAGGTAAGCCTCTCTCGGTGCTCGAACTTATAACTCGATTCGAAAAGGCAAACGACCTCAAACTTCCTTACAAGATGGTCGACCGTCGTCCCGGCGATGTTCCCGCTGTCTGGGCCGACACCGCCGTGGCTAACAAAGAACTCGGTTGGACTGCCGAGCGTAATATCGACGATACTCTCCGTGCCGCTTGGGCATGGGAAAAACATATCCGCAACATCAAATGATACACAAAGATAAAGTAAAAATACATCAGGGTGAGGTCGATGTCGTTACTCTCACCAACACATCCGGCGCCTCCGTGAAACTCATCGGCATCGGTGCCGGTGTTATGGCCCTCAACGTCCCTGATAAGGAGGGTAAGATGGCCGACGTGGCCCTGGGATACCGGAACATCGCCGACTATATGGGCGATGGACCCTGCTCGGGAAAGGTACCCGGACGCTATGCCAACCGAATCGCTTTCGGTAAATTCAAACTCGACGGCGTTGAGTACTCTCTCCCCATCAACAACGGGCCAAACTGCAACCACGGCGGTCCCGACGGCTTCCACAACCACATCTGGAAATTGGTGGATGCATCCGACGATTCAGTCACTTTTGAATATACATCACCCGATGGCGAGGCCGGATTCCCCGGAACCCTCACCGCCCGCGCATCCTACACCTGGACAAACGACAACGAGCTTAAGCTCCACCTCTCCGCCACTACCGACAAAAAGACCGTCGTCAACCTCACCAACCACACCTATTGGAATCTGGCCGGACACAACGCCGGCTCGGTGCTGAACCACATCCTGCGCCTCAACGCCAACCGATACCTCCCCACCAACGACACCCTCATCCCCGATGGTGTACAGGCCACCGTTGCCGGTACGCCCATGGATTTCACATTCCCCAAAGCCATCGGCAAGGAAATCCACACCCTCTTCCCCGCTCTCAACTACGGCAAAGGATACGACAACTGCTGGGTGGTAGCCGCTTGGAAGCCCGGCGAAATCAAACCCGTGGCCGAGCTCTACGATGCCGAATCAGGCCGTCTGCTCGTCGTCAGCTCCGACCAGCCCGGCGTACAGGTCTACACCGGTAACTGGCTCGCCGGAAGTCCCGTAAACAAGGACGGCCGCTCTTATGAGGACTACGACGGGGTGGCAATCGAATGTCAGGACTTCCCGAACTCTCCGAACACTCCCGCATTCCCCTCAACCGTCCTCGAACCCGGAAAGGAATATTCTCGTCACATCAACTTCAAATTCGCAGTAAAATGAAACCCACTCTATTCATATTAGCTGCCGGTATGGGTAGTCGCTACGGTGGCCTCAAGCAGCTCGACGGTCTTGGCCCCAATGGCGAAACGATCATGGACTATTCGGTTTACGATGCGCTCCGTGCCGGATTCGGGAAAGTTGTATTCGTTATCCGTAAGGACTTCGAAAAAGATTTCCGTGAAAAAATCCTCTCAAAATACGAAGGCGTAATTCCCACGGAAGTAGTGTTCCAAAGCACCGACAAACTCCCCGAGGGTTTCACTTGCCCGCCCGACCGCACAAAACCCTGGGGCACAAACCACGCTGTGCTCATGGGTGCCGACGCTATCCACGAACCTTTCGCTGTAATTAATGCCGACGACTTCTACGGCCGAAACACCTTCGAAGTTATGGCTCAGGACCTTATGCGTCCCCGTACACGAAAAGGCGACTACTCCATGGTTGGTTTCCGCGTAGGTAACACAATGACGGAACACGGAACGGTGAGCCGAGGTATTTGCAAGAAAAACGATGAAGGCAACCTGACCGCTGTGGAAGAACGCACCGACATCCGCTACGACGACCAACACCGAATCGTCACCAACAACGCCGACGGTGTCCTCGAAGTGCTCGACCCCGATACACCCGTTTCTATGAATATATGGGGATTCACTCCCGATTACTTCGACTTCTCCAAGCGCGAATTTATCAAGTTCCTTGAAAAGAATATTGATAAACCAAAGGCCGAATTCGTAATTCCCCTGTGTATCGAACCGCTGATTGAAAGCGGCGAAGCCACAGTCAAAGTGCTCGACACCACAAGCCGTTGGTTCGGTGTGACTTACAGTGCCGATCGTCCCGCAGTGGTGGAAAAATTCGCCGAACTCCACAATTCCGGCGAATACCCTACACCACTCTTCAAAAAGTAATCAAAAGGAAAATGTACGGACATCGCTTTGCGATGTCACAAGGCCAAAATCCGCAACGAAATGTAGGGAGAGCGTTGCAGAACCAACGAGTGAACGCAAAGGCCGGAGGCCTTTCACAAGGTTAACCCCGGGTTAAGCGACCGAAGGGAGCTACCCGGGGTAGCAAATCCCACCCTACCACCACAACCTCGGAGAGGTTGCACAATCCGCCAACACGCGGATATGCCCTCTCATCAGGAAACCCCGGGAAAGCGACCGAAGGGCGCTACCCGGGGTCACATATCCATTCTCACCACCACTACCCAGGAGTGGGGTCAAATATCACCCCGAATTGTTAATATATGACACAGAAAAGTAGTAATATTCTCGGCTCTGGCGCTCTTGTCCTTTTCTTGGCTTGCGCGCTGTTGCTTTTGCCTTGGTTGGGCGAAACGTTTTTCAATTCAAAAGGTGAACCCCGGGAGGCCATAGTCGGGATGACTATTCTTCATCAGGGAAATTGGATTCTACCTGTCAACTACGGCACAGACATCCCTTTCAAACCCCCTTTCCTCGGATGGATGATTGCTGCNTTTGCTTGGTTGTTCAACGGCGGAGTCGTAAATGAGTATATATCCCGATTGCCGTCTGCTTTGGCTGCAATAGCCATGATTATGTGCGGATACTACTGGGTNCGCCGCGANCGTGGCGAGCGNTTTGCAATCCTTTTCGGGGTCATNACTCTCACGGTCTCCGAAATTTTCCGCAGTGCTGTGGCGTGCCGGCTCGATATGCTCGTCACCGCTTTCATGGTCTGCGGGTTATATCTGCTTTATCACATCTACGAAAATCACCCTCGCCGAAAAGGACTNCTNGTTGTGGGGGCGATACTCCTGTTCTCTTGCGCAGTTATGACAAAAGGGCCNGTCGGCTCCTTCCTGCCNTGTTTTGCNATGGGCATATACCTCCTGCTTCGGAGGCGNCCCTTTTGGTCATCTCTGCTGGCTATGNTGGGAATTGCAATCGCTGCTCTCATTCTTCCGGCTTGGTGGTGTTGGGAGGCTTACAAAATTGGCGGNCAACCGTTTCTGGACCTCATGTATGAGGAGAATTTCGGACGCCTNTTCGGAACTATGTCCTACGACAGCCATCTNCAGCCGATTTACTACAATTTCATGACACTCGCCGCCGGTTTGCTCCCCTGGTTGCTCCTGCTGGTTTTCTGCTTGTTTACGCCNGGTAAACTGGCCGCCGCTTGCTCGGGACGTTTGAGCCCGCACGGTCTCATGGCCCTCGTGGTGGCTGTGGTCGTGATTGTTTTCTACTGCATCCCTGAAAGCAANCGCAGTGTATACCTCCTCCCCGCATATCCGTTCATCTGCTACGGACTNACAAACCTCCTTGACACTCGCCTCCTGCTNAAGCCGNTGAGAGTGTTCACTTGGCTNATNGCATTGTTGGCCTGTGTGGTGCCGGTGGCCGGAATTTTACTCACTTTCTATCCCGTAGAAGGNNTGCCGACNATGTATGAAATTCCCTGGTGGGGCTACTTGGTGTGCGCCGTTCCCATTATTATGGCAGTTAGTTGGATTGTGAGCCGCCATAGCGATGGTGGTCGGGTCGCTGCTATGGTCTGGAGCCTCTATCTCGTATATGCNGCCGTATTCATGCCCGCGGTTCTGAANCCGCAGAGCGACGTAAAACTGATCCCGCAACTCGAGAAGGCNCCAAAGGTNCTCACTTTCGACCCCGATGGAAAATATCGGCTTTTCACCCTGAATTTCTACTTCAACGATCAGCTGAGNNCTATCCGATCTATATCCGAGGCCGAAACATCNCCNCGCGGTACGGTGGTAATCTCACCCGCCAATGTCGACACCACGGGATGGAGNCGGAATTTCTACGTCGAAACACTCACCGAGCGAGGCTGCGACTTCCGTAAACCTCTGCTTAAAGCTACACGGAAATGAACTCCCAATCATCTGTCTCAACTCTCCGAGGTTTGCTGTCATGCTCTCCGGTGATTGTGTTCCTGGTGCTATACCTTGGCGTGTCGCTGTGCCTCAACGATTTCTACTCCGTGCCTATCAGCGTGGCCTTGCTTGCAGCTTCGGTGTGGAGCATCATTATATACACCAAGGTACCCTTAGTCGAGCGAATCGAAACTTTTACAACCGCTGCAGGACATATCAACATTATATATATGATATGGATTTTCATCCTTGCAGGAGCTTTCGCAACACTCGCCCGCGAAATCGGCGCGGTGGAGGCTACCGTTAATCTCACACTCAGCTACCTTCCNTCGCAGTGGATTGTGCCCGGTCTTTTCGTCGCGGCTTGCTTCATATCATTTGCAGTCGGCACTTCGGTGGGAACCGTGGTAGCATTGGCTCCGCTGGTGGTGGAACTTGCGAACAACGCCGTTGAAAATGTNCCATTCCTGACAGCCGTCATCTTAGGGGGCGCTTTCTTCGGGGATAATCTTTCCTTTATTTCTGATACTACTATTGCCGCTACACGTTCTCAGGGATGNAANATGGCCGATAAATTCAAGGCGAATATTCGGATTGTNCTCCCGGCTGCCTTGGTCGTGTTGGGAATATACACCTTCATGGGGTCGGANCTGGTNTTCTCTCCATCGCATTCCGACAAACCTCTTTGGCTCGTNCTCCCATATATGGTGGTCATTATCACGGCATTGCTCAGAATGAACGTTACAATCGTGCTGACACTCGGAATCGTCTCGGCNCTCATTGCAGGACTCGCTTCCGGACAACTTTTCCTCGGCTTGGTTGGCATGATGGGTACCGGCGTCGATTCGATGGGCGACCTCATCATCATAACCCTACTGTCNGCCGGNATGTTGGGCGTGATTATGGAAGCCGGTGGCATTGCGTGGATTCTNCAAGTTCTCACCCGGCGTNTATCCGGCAAACGGGGCGCTCAGGCTGTGATCGGTTTGCTGGTCAGCCTGGTTAACCTGTGCACCGCTAATAACACCGTCAGCATCATCACGGTNGGNTCNATNTCCAGAAGCATATCCGAGCGCTTCGGAATTACGCCGCGCAAAACAGCATCCCTCCTCGACACCTGCTCATGTATCGTGCAGTGCCTCATTCCNTACGGCGCNCAAACCCTGTTGGCTACATCATTAGTGGGAATAGCGCCNGCGGCACCATTCCCTTATCTNTATTANCCCTGGGCGCTTACCGCCGCAGTAGTAATTTCAATCCTGCTTACAAGAGATTAACCCACCGGAATTTTCTCCACNCGGCGGATATGGCGGCCACCCTCGAAAGGAGTCGTCAGGAAGGTCTCTACAATCTGAAGAGCCACTTCCGCAGGGATNAAACGNGCAGGCATCACAAGCACATTCGCATCGTTATGNTGACGNGCAAGTGCAGCAAGTTCAGGAGTCCAGCAGATAGCAGCGCGGACACCCTGATGCTTGTTCAGCGTCATCGCAATACCATTACCACTCCCGCACATAGCAATTCCCGGGTACGCACGACCCTCCTCGACAGCCAAGGCGCAAGGATGCGCATAGTCAGGATAGTCGCAACTNGCTTCGCTATCTGTTCCGAAGTCAACATACTTAATATTATGCGCTTCCAGATAACCCTCTACTATGGATTTAAGCTCAAAACCCGCATGATCGCTACACAGAGCTACAGGCAGNCCTTCTTTCAGAATTGTCATACAGTATAAATTTTATTCCGACTGCAAAGATAAGCCATTTCAACCAAAAATCCCAACCCCCACCCAAAAATGTAANTCCCCTCAACCCAATCGTCCGGCAAAAAATATACGGACGCACGTTCGGTACATCCTTNTACCCCGCAATATAACAAGCTGATAACCAGCAAAAAAATGTAGGGACGCTCGTTCCGAGCGTCCTTTTGACCNGCCAACGCCCANNCNGNAAAAGCAACACCGCGTAAGCGGCACTTTGTCTCCGGCGCCGAGCTTCAGCTCGGCACACCCGCCAAGGCAAAATCGTGCGAAAAGGCAAATTGCGCAAATCGCACAATAATCCCCCAAAACCCCACCGTAANTNT
>JAAVGX010000019.1:15310-15554 GCA_014800065.1 Bacteroidales bacterium
AAAAATGTACGGACATCGCTTTGCGATGTCTNAAATGCCCCCANAACAAGGCAAAAATACTATGAAAGCGTACATAAAANCCACCCCCAAGCAGCGCTACCGCTACGTNCCCGACNTATGTCGCCCATTCGAGGCATACATAGGCCGGCGNCTGCGCAAATGGGAGCACGCCATAATCTACGCATTAGAAAAAAACAGGAAAAAGGGCAAACAGGCAGGCCGATTCATAATACACGACAACGAC
>JAAVGX010000020.1 GCA_014800065.1 Bacteroidales bacterium
GACATAGGTCGGGGACGTAGCGGTAGCGCTGCTTGGGAGTTTGCTGTATGCGTGCTTTCATAGTTAGTCCGAGCTGAAGCTCGGTGCCAAAGACAAAGTGCCGCTTGGGCGGCGTTGTGGTTGTTTGGGCAAAGTTACGGCCTTTGGTGGTGGTTTTATTGTGTGATTTGCGCAATTTGCCTTTTCTCACACTGCGGCAAAGAGAACATTGACATTTTGGTAAAAAACTTTTGCGCTGGAAATCAACGCCCTCTGTCGCTCGCGTTCTCCAACTCACAACATCGCCTCTTCGAGGCTCCCTCTGATGTGGGGACGTTAGAGCCCCAGGTTCCGCTTCGCTCCACCCGGGGTTGTCGACGATGTCGCCTCTGCGAGGCTCTTCTTGCTTTGGCGCGGTTTGGCGTTGGTGACATCGCGGAGCGATGTCCGTACATGTTGCTGGTTTTCAGTGTGTTGCGTTGGAGGGTCAAAAGGACGCACCGAACGTGCGTCCGTACATTTCTGCACATTTCTGCACATTTTCGCACATTTTCGCACATTTTTGCACATTTTCGCACATTCCCTACATTTCCTACATTCCTTGCATTCCCTACATTCTTTGCATTCCGTACATTTTTTTGTTGTTTTTGGTTTTGCGGGAAAATTTGTACCTTTGTAGGTTGAACGAAAAATTTGTGCTTATGAATGGAGTAAAGCCGAAAAAAGCCCTTGGTCAGCACTTTCTGACGGATTTGTCGGTTGCCGAGCGCATAGCGACGACGGTGGCCGATGTTGCGGAGCCGATTTTGGAAATCGGTCCGGGTATGGGTGTGCTGACGCGTTTTCTGCTGGAGCAGCATCCTGCCGGTCAGGTGACGCTTGTAGAAATCGACAGCGAGAGTGTTGATTGGCTTCAAACCCATTTGGCGGACCCCAAGCCCCGGATTGTGTACGGCGACTTTCTCCGTCTGGACTTAAACGAGCTTTTCCCCGGCGACGAGGCGCTGTGCATTATCGGTAATTACCCCTACAATATATCGAGCCAGATTTTTTTCCGTGTGCTGGACTATAAGGACCGGGTGCGTGTGTGCAGCGGTATGCTCCAGCGTGAGGTTGCCGAGCGCTTGGCTGCGGCACCGGGCACGAAGGCGCGCGGAATCCTGAGCGTGCTGTTGCAGGCCTTCTACCATGTGGAGTACCTCTTTACGGTGAGCGAGCATGTGTTCAACCCGCCTCCAAAGGTCAAGAGCGGCGTAATCAAGATGGTTCGCAACGATGTGGCCGAGTTGCCTTGCGATGAGAAGTTGTTCAAGACCGTTGTCAAGACCACCTTCGGACAGCGACGGAAAACCATCCGCAACTCGGTGCGTTCTCTGCTTCCGCCGGGTACGTCGGCCGATGCCGTGCCGTTTGCGTCGCTGCGCCCCGAGCAGCTTTCGGTAGAGCAGTTTATCGAGCTTACTATTGCAGTTCAGAATCTTCGTTAATACCCCCGAGCGATGAAAGAATATACCGAGGACGACATCAAACACCTCGACCAAATAATAAAGGATAAGGATGTAGACAGCATCCGGCGCGAGCTTGACGACCTCCACCCGGCCGATGTGGCGGAGCTGTATCAGCAGCTTGAGCTTGACGATGCGGAGTATCTGTTCAGTCTGCTTGATGAGGAGACTGCGGCCGACGTGCTGATGGAACTCGACGAGGACGACCGCCTGAAGCTGATCAGCGACATGCCGGCGGAGGAAATCGCCAAGCAGATCGACCACCTGGACACCGACGATGCCGTGGACCTGATTCAGCAGCTGGACCAGGAGGAGCGCGACGAGATTCTCTCGCACATCGACGACGTGGAACAGGCCGGCGACATTATTGACCTTCTGAAGTACGACGAGGACACCGCAGGTGGTCTGATGGGTACTGAAATGATTGTTGTGAACGAGAACTGGTCCATGCCCGAGTGCATCAAGCAGATGCGTCTGCAGGCCGAGGATATGGATGAGATTTATTATGTGTACGTGGTTGATAACGACGATAAGCTCAAGGGAACTTTCCCGCTGAAGCTGATGCTCACGCACCCGTCGGTGTCGAAAATCAAGCATGTGATGGAGGTTGACCCGGTGAGCGTTCGAGCCGAAACACCGATAGATGAGGTGGCGCTTGATTTCGAGAAGTACGACCTTGTGGCGATGCCCGTAGTGGATTCGATAGGGCGGCTTTTGGGACGTATCACCGTTGACGACGTGATGGACCATGTGCGCGAATCGAGCGAACGCGACTATCAGTTGGCCTCGGGTATCTCCTCCGATGTGGATGCCGACGATACCGTGCTTGCGCAGACCAAGGCGCGTATACCCTGGTTGCTGATCGGTATCGGGTCGGGACTGTTAGCCTCCGTGATTTTAGGCACCTTCGAGGCTCAGCTTCAGGCTGTGACGGCGCTGGCGCTGTTCATCCCCATCATCGGCGGTACGGGCGGTAATGTGGGCGTTCAGGCTTCCGCTATCGTGGTGCAGGGTCTTGCCAACGGTTCGCTGGATGTGAAGGAATTCGGCAAGCAGCTCGGCAAGGAGGTGCTTATCGGGTTGCTCAACGCCACGATTATGTCGCTGGTGGTTTTCATCTACAACCTGATTACGCTGCCGGGCGAATTTGCCGTGACCATCTCCGTGGCAGTGTCGCTGTTCATAGTGGTGATGTTCGCCACACTGTTGGGAACGACGATTCCGCTGACGCTGGAGAAGATTCATATAAATCCGGCCTTGGCCACGGGCCCGTTTATTCAGATATCCAACGACATTGTCGGCCTTATAATATATGTGAACATTTCCACGATGTTCCTGCGTATGCTCACTGATGTGGCTATTTGAGTTGTTTGAGTAGTTGGCTGTTGAGGTTTATATAATACTGGCTTTTCTGGCTGCTTCGGTTATTGCTTTGTGTGCACGGCCGAGCGGACGGGGTGCTGTGCGGACGCATTTGGTGGGCGGAACCTTGCTTGAAGCCGAGAGTGCCCCCGGGGGCGATGTCGCTTCGGGTGTGGCGTTCAAAGTGGATGAGCGGGGGCGCCTGGTCATCTTCCGGTATGGACTTCAGGGAGTCGGCGTCGACGGGGCTTATAGCCTTGCGGTGGATGTATCGGGCTTCGATGTCACCGTCAACGAGCGCACCCTTCCCGGTCGCAGCGCCATAAAGGCAAGTTGTGCCACGGCCACGCTCGATTTCCTCGGGGCTGAGCGTTACCATATACAATATAAGGTGGATGCTACGCTTCACACCGCTTTTTACCTCACCCTGCGCCCCGGAGCGCGAATCGACCGCCCGCTTGAGGCCTGACGCGCGATGCTGAGGCACTTGAAGGAGGCCTTCGGGCAGATTATCGGCGGACGTGTATGCGAAATTTGCGGGCGTTCGTTGCCCGATCATCTGGTGGCATTTTGTCCCGGGTGTCTGTCGCAGTTACCTCGTACCAATCTGCACTTCGGGTTGCCCAATATTGTCAGCGATATAGCCTCCAACGCCGTAGCACCCACCCTTGTTGCGTCGGCGTGGACGTTCTACAATCCGACCGGCGCCGCTGCCGGTATAATCCAAAGGGGCAAATATGGCAATCGGCCGCTGTATATGCGCACCTTGGGTCGGGTTTACGCCTCCGAACTAATGGCCGATATACCCGGGCTGATGAACCGCCTGGACGTGATTCTGCCCGTGCCGATGCATGCCGGGAAGGAATTGCACCGCGGGTACAACCAGGCCGAGGAGTTTGCCAAAGGGCTTTCGGCGGTGACGGGCATCCCTGTGGGTGACAACCTGCGGGCAAAGCGCAGGAAGGATACGCAGACTCACCGCAACCGCGACGAGCGTCGGCGCAACGTGGAAGGGGTTTTCGCTGTGGACAATCCCGAGGAGCTGGAGGGGCTCAACGTGGTGGTGGCCGACGATGTGATCACCACGGGAGCCACGATGGCCGAGGCTATCCTCGCTATCGGTCGGTCGGGGGCTCGTCCCGCTTCAATATCTATCCTTGCAATCGCATTCCGTCACTGATTATTTGGATGGTGGAATTTTTTTGTTTATCTTTGTGGGCGTTTTGCCCCGGTAGTTCAACGGATAGAATAGAAGTTTCCTAAACTTTTGATAGCAGTTCGATTCTGCTCCGGGGTACATAGAATCTCTCTTTGTGCAAAGTTTAAAGGTAAACGCACTCTAAGAACCATGGCTTGCTATAATTTCGATGATGTGATTGACCGGCATGGAACGTCGGCAATAAAGATAGACCGTCTGGACCGAGTGTTCGGACGACATGATTTAACTCCATTATGGATTGCCGACCTTGACTTTGCGGTGTGCCCTGAGATAACCGAGGCGCTTCGCAGTCGTCTGAATCATCCCGTGCTGGGTTATTCCGAGGCATCCGATTCATATTGGCAGTCCATCATAGACTGGAATCGCAAGCGTCATCACTTCGACATCGACCGCTCGGAGTTGTGCTTTATTCCCGGAGTGGTGAAGGGCTTTGCCTATGCCGTGAATTATTTCACCAAGCCGGGCGACAAGGTTCTGATTCAGCCGCCCGTGTATACCCCTTTCCGCACTGTTGTCGAGGGCAACGGGCGCGTGGTTCTGGAGAATCCTCTGGTGTTCGAGAATGGAAATTACCGGATGGATTTGGATCATATGCGCAAGGTTGTGGAGGCCGAGAAGCCCAAATTGATGATTCTGTGCAATCCTCACAACCCCATCGGCATTCAGTGGAGCCGCGAGGAGCTGGCCGAGGTGGCGCGAATCTGTCGGGAGAACGGCGTGATTGTGGTGAGCGATGAAATCCACGGCGACCTGATGTTGGGTGGTCGTGAACATATCCCCTTCCTTGCCGCCGGCGAAGATGCCGAGGCTGTAGGAATTATGCTGGGGGCTCCTTCCAAGACGTTCAACATTCCCGGGCTGGTGAGCTCGTGGATGGTTATTAAGAATCCCGAAATTCGTACTCCCTATTATAACTGGCTTGAAGTCAACGAGTTCAATTCGCCGGTGATGATATCCACCATCGGGGCTGAAGCCGCCTATACCACCGGCGAGGAGTGGCTGGACCAGATGCTGGCCTATGTGGAGGCTAACATCGACTTCGTGGACGAGTATATCCGCGAGAACATTCCGGGGCTGAAACTTGTGCGCCCGGAGGCTTCCTTCCTGGTGTGGCTTGATTTCCGCAACTATCATCTGTGCCACAATGCGCTGATGGAGCTGCTGCTGGATAAGGCTCACCTGGCTCTGAACGATGGCGAGATGTTCGGTGCTCAGGGTCAGGGGTTCGCCCGCCTGAATGTAGGCGCTCCGCGCAGTGTTCTCGCCAAGGCGCTTACAAATCTCAAAGATGCCATCAAGGCCAACTGTAACTGCGAGGATTGCTGATGGATTACCGTATTTTCCCTCCCGAAGAAATTGTAGAAACGACGGCAGAGTTGCCGGTGTCCAAGAGTATTGTCGCTCGTCGGCTGATACTCAACTATATAGCCGGTGGTCCTGCGGCTGCGTCGGCCACTGCCGGGGTGGATGCCTGTGAGGACACTCGCGTTTTGGGAGGAGTACTCGGCGCCGGGCTTCCGTGCGACGGGCGTGCGGTGGATGTTCATGCATCCGGCACGGCTCTCCGTTTCCTTACCGCCCTTTGTGCCGCAACCCCCGGGACGGACTGCGTGCTGTGCGGGGTAGAGCGGTTGCATCAGCGCCCTATTGCCGAACTCGTGGAGGCGTTGAGGAATATCGGTGCCAATATCGAATATGTTGAAAAAGAGGGTTTTGCGCCTCTGCGTATCCGTGGTGCCAAACTGCGCGGCGGACGTATGCAAATCGATGCGTCGGTGAGTTCGCAGTATATTTCCGCGCTGATGCTTGCATCGCCCCTGATGGCCAATCCTCTTGAGCTTGAGCTTCGCGGCGATGTGCAGTCGGCTCCGTATATCACGATGACGGCGTCGTTGCTCGATGAGCAGGGGCAGGGCGGAGTAGAGGTCGAGCCTTATGCCGTGCGCGTGAGTGTAACGACTGTAAAGCCGAGCACCGCAGAGCCCGAGGCCGACTGGAGCGCGGCTGCTTTCTGGTATGAGATTGCAGCTATCACCGCCGGGTGGGTCACCCTGCCGGGGCTGGAACAGAAGTCGGTGCAGGGCGATAGTCGTGCTCGCGAATTGTTTGAGCGCCTGGGTGTTATAACTGAATTTACCGATGATGGCGCCGAGCTGTCGGCCTCTCCCGAAATGTACAGCCACCTGGATTGCGACCTTAGCGGTACGCCCGACATGGCTCCGGCCTTGGCCGTGACCTGCGCTGTGCTGGGTGTACCTTTCACGCTGCGCGGTGTGAAGGCTCTCCAATCCAAGGAGAGCGATCGCCTCGAAGCTCTTCGGCAGGAGCTCCTGAAGGTGGGGTGTATATGCGAAATTGAGGCATACGGAGATGTGTTCCTTTGGGAAGGCAAGCGCGCCATAGTGCACGAATTGCCGCGCTTCGACACCTATGGCGACCATCGCATAGCCATGGCTCTGGCTCCTGTGGCCTGTGCCGCTCCGGGTGTGATTATCAACGATGCCGAGGTGGTGGAGAAATCCTATCCCGACTTCTGGAATCAGCTTCGTGCCGCCGGCTTCGTAGTTACGGATGCTTCGGAACCTTTGGATGAGGAGGAGGGCGAATGACCGCCGCTCTGATATTGCTGATAGCGCTGTTGGTGATGGGCGGTGTGCTCTATGCCGAGCATAAGGTGTACCGTCGTCGACATCCGCAGCCTGAGGGCGACTCTCAGCCGGAGGTCGAGCAGACCGAGGAGGAGTGTTGCGGTATGCATATCACCTGCGAACGCGATTCACTCATTGCCGGGCTCAGCAACGAGGTAGAGTACTACGACGACGAGGAGCTCGACCGCCACAAGGACCGCACTTCCGACAGCTATACCGACAATGAGATAGAAGAATTTCGCGACATCCTGCTCACCCTCCGCACCGATGAAATCGCCGGGTGGGCCCGGAGTCTGCAGCTCAGGGGAATAACGTTGCCCGATTGTGTGCGTGAGGAGCTTCTGATGATAGTAGCCGAAGCTCGTGCCAATGCATCAAAACCTCAAAGTGCTTGACCTATGGTGGAATACTTTGAATACCCCTTTTTCCGCCAGGCCTTTTTTGCCGTGATTCTTATCAGCGTAAGTGCTGCGATGATAGGTACTTATATCATCTGCCGACGCCTGGTGAGCATCAGCGGAGGTATTACCCACGCTTGCTTCGGCGGGTTGGGTCTGGGCTACTTTCTGGGTATAAATCCGGTGGCGATGGCTGCCTTGGTGGCCGTGGGCTCGGCTATGGGGGTGGAGGTGATGGAGAAGCGTATGCAGTTGCGAAGCGACTCCGCGGTGGCCGTTATCTGGGCCTTGGGCATGGCGTTGGGTGTGCTGTTCGTTTTCCTTACTCCGGGCTATGTGCCCGAGCTGAACGCTTTCCTGTTCGGCAACATCCTCACCGTCACCACGGCGGACCTGTGGCTCTTCGGCGGATTTGCCGCTCTGCTGAGCCTGTTTTTCTGTCTTTTCTATCATCAGATAGTCACGGTGGCCTTCGATGCGGACTTCGCGCGAGTGAGCGGGCTGCCCGTGCGGTTCATTTCCTACGCCATGACCGTGTTCGTGGCCGTGTGCATAGTGTTGACAATCAGACTTGTGGGCATAATGCTCCTGATGTCGATGCTGAGTTTGCCCATGATAACCGCCGAGGTGTTCTACAGCCGCTTCCGCCCCATCATGCTCGCTTCCATCGTCATAAGCATCGTCACCGGGCTGGGGGGATTGATGCTCTCCACCATCATCGACGTGCCGTGCTCGGCCCTGATAGTACTCCTGATGGCCGCCACCTTCGTTCTGGCAAAAATAGCACGGATGGCGTGGAGATTGCGGTAATTTGCCACCCGGGAGTTCAATTTTCCACAATTATTGTTAATAATTAGCCTATTAGGGCGGCATTTTTGGGATTAATGTACTTATTATGCGTATATTTGCGTTCCATAATAGACGTATACATTATCTCATAACTGCATGAAAAGAATTTTACTGCCATTGGCCTGCTTGTTGCTTGGCGCTTCTGCGGCTCAAGCCGAGAAGGGTATCAGCCTGACTACAAGCGCCTCCGTCGGAACCGAAATCAAATTTCTTGTGAATGCCAAATCGGCTACGCAACCCGTAGTGGTTGACTTCGGCGATGGCGAAGCCACCAANTTTACCATCAGTCCCACCCAGTGGGCCAGCAACCGCTGGATNACGGGCACNGTGAAAGGTGAAAACATCCGTGTGAGCGGAAATGTGACCGAGTTCATGTGCGAGGGTATGGATCTGACCAAGGTATCCATCGAGGGTATGACCGACCTGACCAANCTCGAACTTGGNAACAACAAGATTGTGGATTTCGAGTTTGTGGATGAGTCTCCCGTGGAGTATCTCGACCTGAGTAACAATAAGCTCGAAAACTATGTGAGCTACAACAACGATCTTACGCTCGAGAAGGTTGGCAAAACCCTGACCAATCTCAATGTGAGCAACAACAGCGACCTGCGCTGTCTCTATATGGCCAACCTTGAGGTGATCGAATANCTGAGCGCCCACGATTGCCCCGAGCTGAACACCATCTACATCTGCGCTCCCGAGGAAGAGCAGTCCACCCTGCTTTCCATTGACCTGAGTAACTGCGACATCGCTCACTTCTATCCNGTGAGCCTNCCCGCTCTGCGTACTCTGAAGCTGGCNAACAACAGCCTCTCCTCCAGCATCTACGATACCGANCCCTTCGAGCTGGGCAACTATCCCGCCCTCACTCTGCTCGATGTTTCGGGTAATTTTGGTGTCATGGATCTGGATGTGACCGGATGCTCCAAGCTGGAAGANCTCAACACGGCCAACTGCCTTATCNGCGCTATCGACCTGAGCCAGAACGCCGAGCTCCTTTCGATTAATGTTGCCAACAACCTCCTCTCGAGCATTGATTTGGGAGCAAATAATGCCCTCACCTCCATCAATGTTTCCGGCAATGAGAATCTGGCTGCCATCGACCTCGCCGGCAAGAACAAGCTCATGANCCTGGATATTTCCGGCACTGCCATNTCGCGTGTGGACCTCTACGACTGCTACTTCCTCAANAGCTTTGTAGGAAGCAAGTCGGCTCTGGAGTTTGTGGATTTCAACTCTCAGCAGCCTGACCAGATGATTCTTATCGACCTGCGCGACTGCCCCNATTTCACCCCNATGTCGATGGCCTACACCATCCAGACTCTCCCGGTAGCGCGCAACAANAANAGCACCGGNATCAACCTCTATCTGGCCGGTTCTCACCCCGAAATTTCAAACATCGCCTATGTAACCGGTCCGGATATGCACTGGCGCTGCGACTCNGAGGGCGATGCTTCCGCCACCTTCCCCGAGATGGAAGTTACCGTGGCNAATGCCACCCTCACCGATGACCGTGTCAAGGGTACTCTCGACCGTCTCTACCCCTACGGNGGTATCGGTCTGACCTACGACCTGGGNGTGTACGAGGCCGCCGAGGGTAAATTCCTCCTTGCTCAGTGGCAACCGGAGTACTTCCAGACCATCAAGAGNGTAGAAGGTGAAATCCGTCAGGGTGTNCCCACTTATGTTTATACCTATCCTGCCGAGGGTAAGAAATTCCGCAGCGTCACCGTTAACGGTAAGGAAATTTTCTCACCCTGGTTTATTGTCAATAGCGATAAGAACACTATCGAGGTTAACTTCCAGGATGCTGAAAGCAGTGTTGTGCTCGGCACCGAAANCGGCCGCGCNCTCTCTTTCTGCGTATCCACCAACGAAGGCGGTCTTATCGAAATCGACTGGGGCACCGGTTCGCGTACTCCTTACAGCGATATCGCNGTATATCAGAGCGGTAACTACGATTTTGTGGGAACTCGCGTGGACGGTACCGCTGCCGGCGACTATGTGACCATCTACGGCGATATTGCCGGTGTTGATGTATCCTGCTTCGGCGAAGTGGGCGAAGAAATGTTCGGGCTCCCCGACAACCATATTACTACCATCGATGTAACCGGTTGCAGCGCCCTGAAGATGCTGAATCTTTATTGGAATCCCATCAAGGAACTTGATCTGAGCCGTAACCGCGAGCTTGAACGTCTCGACTTCAGCTACACCGCTATCGAAAGCATCGACCTGAGTCATAACCCGGCCCTGATTTCGCTCACCGGTTACGCCAACTCCGACGAACTCGGCGCGAACTTCACTCAAATCAGCTCCATCAACCTCGCCGGTCTGGAAGCTCTCGAAGATGTCGACCTCCACAACCAGAATCTGACCACAATCGACCTCAGCGGTGCACCCTCGCTGATGAGCCTCAATCTGAACAATAACGCTCTTACAAGNCTTGACCTGAGCGCCAACACCGAGCTGTCCGTGCTCCGCATTAGCGGTAACAAACTCACCGCTATCGACCTGAGCAAGAACCCCGAACTGGTTGAGTTGCTTATCGATGGAAATAATCTCGAATCTATCGACTTCAGCGGTAATCTCTACCTCGAGGAAGTGTCGGTAGCCAACAACTTGCTCAAGACTCTCGATACCGGAATGCTCGAAAATCTGGGCAAACTCTCCATCAACGGTAACGGCCTCTCCGCCGAGCAGCTCAACACCATCTACTACCTGCTGCCCCTGCGCAAGGCTCGTCCCGCCGATGACGACCAGATGAGCGTGAAGTACAACCTGATTGTCAACCAGGGCGGCGACCGTGCTGCAAACGATGGCGAAGGTGCCGACGGCTCTCTGGCTGTGGCTCGCGCATGGAATCCCACCCCGCTTGGCACCAACTCCGGTTCTCCCACAGCTTATATCGACATTGAAGCTGCACAGAACGGAACATTCGTTGTCAAGGATGCCGAAGGCACTGTGCTCAAGAGCGGCGACACCGTCAAGAAGTATGTCACACTGAGNGTGGAAGCCACTCCGGCCGAGGGCTATAAGTTTGATGGCTTCCGTCTTAACGGCGAAGACCTCAGCACCGAAAANACTTTCACCATGCCCGGTATCTACACCGTGGTTGAGCCCGTATTCAGCCCCCTCAGCGGCATTGCCGACGTTGCCGGTCAGAACGGTTTCGATGCTTATGTTGATGCTGCCGGTCTGATTATTGTTGAAGGTCCTGATGCTGCGGTGACTGTGTATGGCGTTGATGGTCGTGTAGTAGCCGAAGGCACCATTGCCGGTGGTTCTGTAGCCATTGCATGCCCTGCAAACGGTACATTCATCGTTAAGGTTGCGGGCGAAGGTCAGACCTTCGTGAAGAAGCTCGCTAAATAATCTCTCTCATTATCAAATAACAGAATGAATAAATTGAAAAATATACTTGTTGCGGCGGCACTGGTGTTGCCGGCCGCAACATGGGGTGCCGAGGCGTTGCCATTCAGCACCACCTTCGCCTCTCAGGAAGAATTCGACGCCTGGACCAGCAAGGCCGGTCCGGACGCCGAAGTGACCGACCCGTGGAAGTACAATGCTTATAGCAAACGTGCCGAATTCGATTTTAGCTATGAAAAGAAAGAAGATAACTACTTCATCTCACCGGCTATTGAATTTACAGAAGTAGGTGCTTATAAGGTAGAATTTAAATGTGTTGGATACGGTTCATGGGAGTTTGTGCTCGGCACCGATACAGACGATTTATCAACGTTCAAAAATGTAATACAGAAATTTGAGGATGTGGGAGCTATTGATGAAGGAGCTTCCTTCTCATTTAACGTCGATGTTGCAGGCTCTTACAATTTAGCAATCCATCTTGTGGCAGAGACTGGTTCGTTATTTGGATACGCTCTTACCTCGTTTAAGGTTACGTCCGATAAACCGGTACCCGCGCTCGTGTCCGACCTCAAGGCTGTGCCCGATGCAAACGATGAGCTTAAGGTTGAACTTAGCTGGACCAATCCTTCGGTAACTACTGCCGGATCAAACCTTGATGCTATTACCAAGGTGGTAATCCTGCGCGACGGCGAGGAGCTTGACACCCTCACCGATGGCATGAATCCCGGTGGAGCTGCCTCCTATACCGACGTCCCTGCGAACTCCGGTTCGTACACCTACTCCGTAGTGGTATATGATGCCAATGGATGCTCCGGCGATGAGCCTATGGCTGTAACGACCGACTATGTTGGTAAGCCTATGGCTGAATTCCCGTACTCGTTCACATACTCTGAATACGATCCGACACTGTCCATGTTCACATGTGTGGATGCTGATGAAGATGGTACAAACTTTGCTCTGGACGACTCCTGGTATCCGACTGCATTTATTTCTAAAAATTCCGATACAGCCGATAACTACCTCGCCACTCCTTACATTCATCTGACCCCCGGTTACTATCTCTTCTCCAGTTCTGTTGAAGCACGTTTGAATAGCGTTGAGTTTGGTTTTGCTACCAACCGTCACGATATTCCCGGCACTTTTGTTAAGTGTTTCGAGGTTGTTGACTATGACAAGTATAGTTTCAATGAAATAGCTTGTGTACTTGTTATCGAGGAAGAAGGAGATTATTGCCTTGTATGGCATCATACAGGACTTTCCGGAAATTCATACTATAATGAGGTAAAGGTGAAATCCGCCAACCTCGATGTTACCGACATACTTCCCGGTGTGGCTACCGACCTTACCGCCTTTGCCGCTCCCGGTTCGATGGACGTGACCCTCACTTGGCTCAATCCTGCTACCGATAACGGCGGACAGGAACTTAAGTCAATCTCTAAGATTGATATCCTGCTGGGCGAAGACGTTATCGCTACCGTTACTGACGAAGACGTGCTTAAAATCGCAGAGGAAGCATCCTACACCGTAACCGTTGAAGAATCCGGAGTTCTTACATTCTCCGTCGTAGTGTATAACGAAAACGGATGTTCGGATGAAGAAGCGCCGTCGGTAACTCTCTTCGTAGGAAAGGGCGAGGAAATGCCTTACACTGCTGATTTTAGCCAATGGACCAAAATCACTCCGGATAGTTCATGGGATAAATGGGAAGTAGATGGCAATGGTGCCGCTTGCTTTGAAGGGCTCTTTGATTATTTCCCCAACCATTCATTCCATTCTCCCTATCTGCTGATGACCTCCGAAAATACATATAAGGTAACTTTCACTACATTCGGAAAAGAAGAAGATCATGCAGCCAACTTCGCCCTCCATGCCGGACTCGAAAGCGACAGCATGAGCCCGGTGAAGGATTTTGCTCATTCGGGTTTGGAAGAGCAAACGCACACTGTGCTCCTTAAGCCAATGGATGCAGCAACTCAGGCTGAAGATGACGAAGAAGCTATCGCAATTCCTGCCGGAAACGTGAAGCTCGGCTTCCATATCAACGAAAAGGGCACTGTCTACATCAAAGACTTTAAGGTAGAACAGCATACAATCCAGACCGGCATTGAAAACGTGAGCGTTGACGGCGCTGCAGCACTTGTGTGCGTTGACGGCGTGGTAACATTCGGCCAAGGCCTCACAGATGTTGTTGTAGCCGACCTCACCGGTCGTGTGCTCTATCAGAGCAGCGTAGCACCTGCAAGCCTCGATCTTCGTGGCCTCGGTGCTTCTGGCTTGGTAATTGTAAGCGCACATAGCGCAGCCGGCCAAGCAACTGCAATCAAGGTTGCACTCTAAGCAAATCCACTTCTTTTAAAGAAAGCCTCCGCACGAAATTANGATGCGGAGGCTTTTTGCATTGTAATTTTCGCTAAGCGGCACATTGTCTTTGGCGCCGAGCTNCAGCTCGGCACACACGCAAGGCAAAAAGAGCCTCGTAGAGGCGACATAATCAATAACCCCGGGTGGAGCGAAGCGGAACCTGGGGCCCCCACCATCCCACATCAGAGGGAGCCTCGTAGAGGCGATGTTGTGTATAACCCCGGGTGAAGCGAAGCGGAACCTGGGGAAGAAGTGCGAAAAGGCAAATTGCGCAAATCATACAATAATTCCC
>JAAVGX010000021.1 GCA_014800065.1 Bacteroidales bacterium
AAGTTGAAACCCAGTTGGCTGTGGCAATGCGCAACACCATGGGTGCGCGTGGGGATGAGATTCAAAGCATAAAAGATCTTTGCACTGCTCAACAGGAATTGGGAGTTATTGGAGATGAGGTTCAGTTGGCTGGTGCCCAGGAGATGGCGACCTATCTTAAACAGAAACAAAGTTTGGAGACATTAATCCCGGTCATGAATGATATGCTTGCCCAGCAATATGGCTTAGCTTCATCTCAAGAGAATGCAGCCCAAATTGCGTCAATGCTTGGCAAGGTTATGAATGGCCAGACCGGGGCTCTTAGCAAATATGGTTATTCTTTTACGGAGGCTCAAGAGAAAGTTCTTCAGTTTGGTACAGAGGAGGAGCGAGCCGCGGTGTTAGCAGCTATAGTTTCAGAGAGGGTTGGTGGGATGAATCAGGCATTAGCTCAAACCGATAGCGGACGAATGCAGCAAATTGCTAATAGTTTTGGGGATATGAAGGAAAAAATAGGTTCCTTTGTGATAGATGTAGCACCCTTTGTATCAATAACCTCCCAAATAATCTCAGCCGCAGCGGCGACTTTTACCTTAATTGAAGGATTAAATACTATTTCGACTACAACTTATGGGCTCATAAAATCCGTATCATTAGCGACCGTAGCATTTATAAAGAATAAAGCCGCTGCTTTGGCAGTAGCCGCGGCGCAGAAATTAGTCGCCGCTGCTACTGCGCTTTGGTCGGGTGCACAGAAGATATTAAACTTGATTCTATCCGCGAACCCTATTGGCGTAATCATTATGGGAGTTGCCTCTCTTGTGGCGGGGCTTATCTATGCCTATAACAACTGCGAGTCTTTCAGGGAAATCGTTGATAAGGTTTGGGCTTCGATCAAATCACTGGCGGACGTGATTATGAAAAGTTTGGTCAAAGCTTTTCAATGGCTTGTCGACAAATGTAAAATAGCCTGGGATTGGTTGAAAAATATATTGGGATTAGGGGGTAAGAAGGTAGAACTGGAACTTTCAGTATCTAAGCCGACTAACGACCTTGAAGATTTGGAGAATAAATATGCCAATTACCAAGACCCCAAAAAGAACCCGGCTAAACTGCCCACCCCTCGTGCGAACAATGATCCTGTTTGGACTGAAAACGCAAGTTCACTCAAGCAAATTACTGGGAACATCGACTACCTCTTTGCTGAATTGCAAGATGCATCCATTGAGCGTGCAGCTCTGTTAAATAAACAGATTGCTGAGCTCCAGCAGAGGGCAGACGCAATCAGGAGTGCAGGGACAGAGCCAATGTTCAATGATGATGCCTCTACCCTTGAGGAGATTGGGCAGAATATTGCAATTTTACAATCCCGACTGCAAAAAGCCACGATCGAAGATGCCGCAGAAATAAATAAACAGCTTGCTGAATGGGTATCCAGAGAAGATGCAATACGAAATGCGGGTATTACTCCCCAAGAAAATAAACCCAAAGAGCTTACTTTAAACGCCGACGCCAAGAGCCTCGGGGATATTCAGGGGAATATTGAATACTATAATCAGGAGCTTTTGAAAGCGACCTCACCAGAAATGGCAGCTGGGCTGAATCAGCAAAAGAAACATTGGGAAGAACTTGCAGAGTCGATTCGTAATGCTGGGCTTGAATCCAAAGATACTAATGAACTGATGCTGGATGGNATCAGTGCATTAGGCGGCTCAATGAAAGGTCTTGGATCGGCTCTGGAGTTACCGGCCCTCGATGTGGCAGGAACTCTTGCTCAAGCGATTGTCACAATGATTCAAGGTTATGCCGCGGCTACTGCACAAGCAGCCACATTGGGGCCTTGGGTATGGGCTGGATTTGCAGCTGCCGGATTAGCTCAGTTAACTGCAATTATAAGTAGTGTCAAGAGCGCAGCCGGGTTCGCTACGGGTGGTATCGTGCCGGGTAACTCGCCCTCGGGCGACAAGCTCTTGGCGCGTGTGAACTCGGGCGAGATGATTCTCAACAAGAGCCAGCAGTCTCGCCTGTTCCGTATGCTGAACGCACCGGTTATGACAATGCCCGATATAGCTCTCCCCGGCGCCACATCGGCTACCATACGGGCTCACGACTGGGACAGCGTGTTCGGCGGTGTCCGCACCAATCTGCGCCCTGCCGGGGAACCGGTGGTGGTGGGCGGGACGCTCCGGGCCTCCGGGCGTGACCTTGTGTGCGTCCTTTCCAACGAAACAAGAATCGCCTCCAAGTCGGGGCGCCGAACCAACATTAAAATCTAAATTATGTATCTCTTCGGTAGTTTTTTGAATCAGGCGGGACAGGAAATCCGTGTGACCATTCTCACCAATAACAAACGTGCACCCCGGGTGGAAATCGGGTCCGAAGAATCGGGTATTTATTTCACGACCGACCCGATAGAGATCCGAAGCAGTGTCAACGACCTTNCCGATCCCTTGCTGCGATGCGGAGCCTCGATTCGCTTGCAGACGCGCTCCTTCATTCCGGAACTGTTCTGCCCATCGGCTCTTAATGCCGTGGTGAATATCTTTAGGGATGGCGAATGTGTGTTTGCCGGATACCTCGAACCNCAGACCTACGACCAGGACTTCAATAGCCTGCTTGACGATCTGGAGGTGAACTGTATCGATGCCCTGAGCGCATTGCAGTATTCGAAGTATCGCAATGCCGGTACTCCGGGACATCCATATGCAGCTATCAAGTCTTCGGCCGACCAGGTGTCGTTCCGAACCATTATTGACAATACGCTTGCCACTACCATCGGAAGCCTGAATATCGACGGGGCTGCCAAGCCATGTGTTTACTACGATGGTAGCCGGGCATTGGATGGATTTACCGACCCCTATTCGATGCTTGATGACATTTCGGCCTCCGAACTTGTATTTCTCGGCGATGATGAGGATGATGTCCGGACTCAGGAGGAAGCACTTGAAGCAGTAATGAAGTATCTTAACTTGCACATAGTTCAGCGAGGTATGGACTTCTACATCTTCTCGTGGGAAAGAATAAAGCAAGGTTCCAAGATTACATGGAAAGCCGGAGCGAATGGTGAAACGGTAGAAGAATCTCCCAGAATTATAGCGATAAGCACGCCTTTGGCTGCCGACTGTGGCACTACCATCAGTATCGATGAAGTGTTCAATCAGGTTAAACTCCGCTGCAATATCGAAACAGTGGAGAATGTAATAGAATCACCGTTGGACAGTTCTTCCGTATCCTCCCCATTCTCCAACCGTCAGAAATATGTCACGGAGTATGCCGCCGACGGAAACGGTAAAACCTCGTACGAGGTTTTTGCAGGGATGATCAAGGGTGAAGAACCTATCTACGACGGAGCCACCATTCGCGATTGGTATGTGCAGGTGCAGGATAATCCGGGATGGGAGTTCCGTATGAGTAACATGTCGCAAACTAATATGGAGGATGTGACGCGTTACTTTGAGGGAAACGCCAACCAGCAGGATTTGCCCAATGACCTTGCAATGTATCAGGGTGCAGCATTGTTGTCGTTGGGGAAGGTTGAGCATAAACTTGACGGTAAAGACAATTCGCCCATCTCGAAAGTGGATATGACCGATTTCCTGGTGGTGTCGGTCAATGGCAACGGTATTGATGGCACGGGGATGTATCCAACCGAATCAGCGCTGAAGGCTTCGTGTCCGCGTGCTGTGTACAAGGGTACAGTGTCGGGAGGTATCTTTTCACCCTCCAATTCAAGTACTACCAACTACATTGTCATCTCCGGCAAAATGGTGCTTAACCCACTGATGGATATGACTGCTCCCTATTCTACTCTTTATAGCGCCGGGCTGCCCGAATCAAACGCTTATTGGCACACTACAGTACCCTCGCGAACAAACAGCGATGGCCGATATTATACCCGCAAATATTACAAAGCATCCAATCCAAACGCGGTTCCTCAATGGCAATATAACACTCCGGAGGGGTTGATTCCCTTCTCTGATGACCCCTACAGCCAGGCTCGAAAGGATGCTGTGGACTTCGTTCTCAACGTGAACTACGGCACAACCACTCTCTACAAGGAGGCATTCAAACTCGGCAAAGTGGCCGCTGAATAAAATATGCTCTATGGCAGTAGTGTCTTTGGAACTATTCAAGAAGCACATGAGGGCAGATGAGTTCGCCGATGACGACGACAACCGGACTCATGTGCTGGGCGTGGCCGAGGAGTCGGTAATACGATTCATCAACCGCACCGCCGAGGTGCTGGTTGCGATTGGTGATGGGTCGATGCCGATGTCTATAGTGCACGCGGTTATGATGCCTGCAGCCCACTGGTACAATCAGCGTGAAAGCGTTAGCCCCGGTCAGATACACCAGGTCCCGGACACTCTGCAAGCTCTTGTTAAACCTTTCCGCAAACTCGTCAGGTATGCAGGCAGGTCGGATGAAGTATAAATTGGAGCTTCTCATACCGAGCGTCGACTTGACATCTTCGGGGAGGAGACTCCTCAGTTCACACCCTTCCTCGTGGGTGCGGTATATAGATTTGCAAAAGCAAATATAATTTTAAAACATGAGGTACTACGATTACGACGGATACGAATCGCCCGATGATGATTTGAACTATCCTCTTGGCTGCAACGGCGGTAATGAAGTATTCGGTACGATTACAATAACAAGTTCTAAACTATGAAAATACCCGGTCTTAGCTTCTCTTGGGAACGTGCTATCGGCGTTTCCAAGATGAAGCGGGATTTTGCAAAGGCCACCGGTATCCCTACAACACGCAACGGCATTGAGAGAAAAATCGGCAACGCAATAATAAATCACATTCAGGGAACTCNGNGCTTATAAGAAATCCTCNGCTTATTNGGTTACTTTATTAAAACCTTGGTGACTTGGTTGGATTGGCGACGCAGGTATATGCCGGGGGTTTGTGGGCGTTGAATTTTCTGACCCTGTAGGGTGAAATATTCTACGGGGTCGTTGGATGTAGATGTGATGTCGTCCAATGAAGTGGGAATGTCCTGGCGATCAAGCGTGTAAACACCGAGAACATTATGGTGCGAGTAGGGTATGGACAACAGTAGGGTGCGATTGTCGTCTATGGGTATGGCAGACAGTTGGCTCACGCCGCTTTCATTGCTGCGGATGGAGCTTGTGCTCACGTTGTCGAGCGGCATCATTGTGGTCAATTCCACTGCCGTGCTTAGATTCTCAGCTCCATCGGGCAGAAATGCTATACCAAGTTTGTCCGACTTGATTTCGGGGGCATCCTCATCGTCTTCCACCACCCCATCGTCTCCGATTCCGGTGTGATACAGCATCAGGTGATTATCTCCGCTTTTGAATAGAACGGCACCACAACTGTATTTATCTAATTGGGAACAACTTCCACTGAGAGTGGTGATGGTTTTAAGTTGATGATTATCTGTTATTTCCACAATTTGCGGAAGTGAGCTATAGGTGAATTTGGGAGTGATGTTAGACCAATGTTGCTTGTCGTGGAGCAACACTTTATTGTCGCCAAGAGGTGTGACCACCGATGGCGATAGCACTGCCCTACCCCACTGCGGCGCGCTCACAGCATTATCTTGAACTTGCCACAAAGCGATTTTGGTGGTGTACTCCGACTCGCTGAGACGAGAATTATAGGCTGAATGCTCCCATACCTGAGCCGCTACTATGAAGTTACCGGTGGTTAAATCGCCTGTAATCTGTGGATTATGCGGTCCCCATTCGCTATCGGTGCCCAAGGGCAGCTCCCAGTGACGCACAACGGTTGCAACCTGCCAACCTTTGGAAAAGTCGAGCTGGAAAATCTCAAACGGATTGCTCTGCTGCCCCGGTTTGGAATGCACATAAGATGCTGCGAAAGGCTGACCCGAGTCAGTGGTTCCAAAATAGTAAAACCGAAAAGCATGGTTTACCCCTTCTGAATAATTTTCAATACTAACGGGTTGAGCCACAACCTTTTCAGGACCCGATGGCAACGGGAATGCACATAGCTGAAAATTCTGGAAAATATAGATGTATCCTCCATGATAGAAGGAGGAAGAAATAGTTCCTGCAACAGAATCATCCTCATCCAGATAAATCACATCATTGTACAGATTTGCAAGTATATATGAGTCTTGCGATACCATAAACGAGTGTTCGGGCTCAACTTCGGCACCACTCGCACTTATAGATTCCAGCACAAGAATCCCGAAAAGCAAAAGGATTTTCTTAAAAAATTCATGGTATCTCATGGTCATATGTTAGCAGAAGTAAGTGTTCGAATTTAATTTATACTAAATGCGAACTTATTAAGAAGTCGCAAAGAGTATCAAAGATATTGTTTATCACTTACTATCGTTTAAATTTGAATACTTAATAATAATGTTGCAAAAGAACTCCAAATCCCCCAGCCCTGCAAACTTCTAAACACTATTTATATATTTATAACACTATTCAACACTCCAAAGATTGTTAATCAGTTGCCAAAATCTCATTGTGTCTTTTGCTGACCAAGGTCTTTACCTTGCCATGGGGTTAAAAGAATCCGTCGCACTCCGAGGAAGCGGCGGCTATAATATCCTCCGTCGGGGTAAGTGTCTATCACCACCCCTTTGCGAATGGAAGCATGTATGAAATGTACGGTACCTTTCTCACGGTCAACATCCACTACCATTCCTACATGCCCCACACGCCTACCGGTACGGCTGCCACTGAAAAAGATAAGGTCGCCGGGCTGGGCATCGAGATATTCATCAACTGAAGTGCCCTGAGTGCCCTGCAGATGGGAGGCCGGACCGAGTGAATAGCCGAACTTTCGGAATACATAACTTGTGAAACCGGAACAATCAAAGGCTTTCGGGCCCTTGGCTCCGCGACGGTAACGAGTGCCTATAAAATTCTTTGCAAAACTAACCAATTCGTCTTTAATCGCATCAAGTTCAACCTCCAAATCATTGTCTTCTATATCGAATATAAGAAGCTCCTCAAGAGAAGGCTCATAAAAATCAGGATCGTTGAAGTTAATAACATCTGTAACTGATGTAGAATCGGTCGCTACCGTTGATTTGGCAACAGCGGTCATGGCGAAAAAGGCTATTAGGGACACGAATAAAAAGCGTAGCGACATAATTTTGATGTTTTGCAATGCAAAATTACAGAATTTTCGTTAACTTCGGCGGTATTTCCGAACCATAGCTCAACTTTCACACGATTTTAGCATGTTAATCGCCTCATTACTACTCTCGCTCGCTACTTTATCGACCCCTCAGGCGGACCATTCTCAACCTCAGGCTCCGACGATGGGGTGGAGTTCGTGGAACACGTACCGTACAGCCATATCCGACTCTCTTATAATGGCTCAGGCCTCTGCTATGGTTACTACAGGACTGGCCGATGCCGGTTACACCTACATTAACATCGATGACGGGCATTTCGGCCCTCGTACAACCGAAGGATGCCTCACAGCCAACCCGGTGAGATTTCCTGGCGGATTGAAGCCGGTTGTGGAGCATATTCACACTCTCGGACTAAAGGCCGGTATCTATTCCGATGCCGGAAGAAACACCTGTGGAGCATACTGGGACGCAGATTCAGCCGGAAGAGGGGTGGGGTTCTACGAACACGATATGATAGATGCCCACTATTACTTCGACTCGCTGAAATTTGATTTCATAAAGGTGGATTTCTGCGGCGGCGACCCGCGGCAGAATTCTGACAGCCTCCAGCTTGACGAACGCAAGCGATATACCGAGATTGCCAAGGCCATAGCCTCGACCGGACGTTCGGTGAGAATGAATATCTGTCGGTGGGCTTATCCCGGCACATGGGCTGCTGAAGTGGCTGGGTCATGGCGAGTGACCCCGGACATCACTCCGGCTTGGGAATCAGTACGCGCCATCATAAACCACAATCTCTACCTGTCGGCATATGCAAGCGAAGGCCACTACAACGATATGGACATGCTCGAAGTTGGCCGCGGGCTCACACCCGAGGAAGACCACACGCATTTCGCCATGTGGTGCATGATGAGTTCGCCGCTCCTGATAGGGTGCGACGTCACCACTCTGCCCCCCGAAACTCTCAGTCTATTAAAGGACAGCGCACTGATTTCGCTCAACAATCATCCTCCGTATGCTCAGGCACGAGTGGTGTGCAGTGTTGGCAAGGGTAAAATTCTTGCAAAGGATTTACATCGCCGTCTTGGTCCGGCGCAGGCTGTGGCTTTTTACAACCCATCGGACTCCGCACTCACGATGCTACTCCCCTACTCCAACATCAATATAACAAATGTGGCAGCCGTGCGCCCGCTTTCGACCGACAGTAACTATAAATCTGATGCCGAAAGCCTTACGGTAAACGTTCCTCCTCACGGTTGTCGAATCTATATCATTGAGGGCCTGCGGAATGAACGACATTCTTATCCGGCAGCCAATGCGCGCCTGGGCGACTATCAGGAGATTAGCTCGGCCCCGCACGCTTTCCTCACCCCCGATAGCCTGGCGCCACTCGGCTTAAGAGCCACCAACCTCGGAGGCCGCCAGGAAAACTACATCGAATGGCCCGACATCGAGACTCCCGGAGGCGGACCACGCAGAGTGAAGGTTGTAACCCGAGGCACAGGTGCACCGATAGTCCTCAGCATTAACGGTCAAATAAAGACCACACTGACACCCGATGCCTATGGGGTGGCCACAGCAACGATTGACTTTCCCGCCGGCATCAACACTCTTCGTCTCCACAACCCCGACGCCCCGATTGCCGACGTGTGCGAACTGACTATTGAGAATGAACCTCTCACCGAACTCCCCCACCCGTAACCCGGGTGACAAAAAAAATAAATTACTTATTTCTAATACCAAAATGAAATTATCTCAATACAAATCATATCAATTTTTATTGTGATCTTTCTCATTTTAGAGGGATGTTTAAATAGCGCTCCGCAAAAGCAACACCGCGCAAGCGGTACTTTGTCTTCCGCCCCGAGCTTCAGCTCGGCAACCCAGCCAACGCCAAAGAGCCCCACAAAGGCAACAACGTGAGAAAAGTCAAATTGCGCAAATCATACAATAATTTCCTCAAACCTCACCGTAACTTTGCACCCAAAAATGTACGGACATCGCTTTGCGATGTTCCAAACGCCCAAAATCAAAGCAAAAAATGAAAGCGTACATAAAAGCCCCTCCCAAGCAGCGCTACCGCTACGTCCCCGACCTATGTCGCCCGTTCGAGGCGTACATAGGCCGGCGCCTGCGCAAATGGGAGCACGCAATCATCTACGCCTTCGAGAAAAACAGAAGAAAGGGCAAACAAGCAGGCCGATTCATAATACACGACAACGACCCCAACATCGACTCCCGCTCCCTGCTGATAACCTACTTCCTCTGGCGAGCCCCATTCGACGACATCATGTTCGTAGGCCCCACACGCCCA
>JAAVGX010000022.1 GCA_014800065.1 Bacteroidales bacterium
TAAGAACAAGACAAGCAAAAGGATAACTCCAATCCCCCCCCAAAAAACGCGCTAATAATCAGCCAAATAAATTGTACGGCCATCGCTCCGCGATGTCACCAACGCAAAACCCACCAAGGCAAAAGAGCCCCGAAGGGGCGACATCGTCTTTAACCCCTGGTGGAGCGAAGCGGAACCTGGGGACGCAAGTCTAAGTCCGCGAGCAAAGGCTCCGGGAACACTGCGGCAAAGAGAACATTGACATTGTGGAAAAAAAGGACGCACCGTCGTACGTCCTTCTATTATCGAAATTAGCTCTTACGCTTCGGATCGCAGGTGAGACCCACACCGAGCTTCTTGAATATCTTTCGGTCCACCTCTCCCAACATTACCGTTGAGTGAACCTGACAGCCAAACAGCTTCGGCAACATCTCCAGCGCACGACGGCAGTTTTCATCCTTGGTCGAAAGTACTGACAGTGCAACAAGCACCTCGTCCGTGTGCAGTCGTGGATTGCGGCTTCTCAGATAGTTCGTTTTGGTATGCTGTATAGGCTCAATCATATGCTGAGGTATCAGCTTGATGGAGTGGTCGATACCGGCAAGGTGCTTCAAGGCATTGAGCAACAGGGCTGCACTCGGACCTAACAGTTCACCCGACTCAGCCGTGATGATGGTACCATCCTCAAGCTCGATGGCGGAACTGTCGCGACCGCTCTGCTCTGCTCGTTCGCGNGCNGCTACGGTTGTCTTTCGGTAAGCCGTATTTATCTTGGCTTGCTTGAAGAGAAGTGCAATCTTATTGATTTCTGAATCGTTAGCCTTGCCCGCNGCAAGCTCGTTCAACGCGGTGAAGTAGCGGCGGATAATCTCATCCTTGGAGGCCTCACAACAAACCTCATCGTCGTTGATGCAGAATCCAACCATGTTCACACCCATGTCCGTTGGAGATTTGTAGCGACTTTCGCCATAAATCCCTTCGAAAAGGGCATTCAGAACGGGGAAGATTTCTATATCACGGTTATAGTTGATNGCCGTTTTGCCATATGCTTCCAAATGGAAGGGGTCGATCATATTGACATCGTTGAGGTCGGCTGTGGCAGCTTCGTACGCAATATTTACGGGATGCTTCAGGGGCAGATTCCAAACCGGGAAAGTTTCAAATTTGGCATAACCCGCCTCAATTCCGCGCTTATGCTCATTGTAGAGCTGGCTCAGACAAACCGCCATCTTGCCGCTACCCGGGCCGGGAGCCGTCACAATTACAAGGGGGCGGGTGGTCTCAATATAGTCATTCTTACCAAACCCTTCGTCCGATGCAATCAAATCCACATTTGTAGGATAGCCGTCGATTAGATAATGCACATAGGTGGTGATGCCCATTCGCTCAAGGCGCTGGCGGAATGCGTCCGCGCTCTTCTGCCCGTTATAGTGCGTCACCACAACGGAGCTAACCAGGAATCCCCGTTTGGTAAATTCATCACGAAGACGCAACACATCCTCATCGTAAGTGATGCCCAAATCGTTGCGTACCTTATTTTTCTCGATATCTTCTGCACTGATAACTATCACTATCTCCGCATGGTCGGCCAGCTTTGAAAGCATTCGCAGTTTGCTGTCGGGNTGGAANCCGGGTANCACNCGACTGGCGTGATAATCATCGAAGAGCTTTCCTCCGAGTTCGAGGTAAAGCTTGTTTCCGAACTGAGCTATACGCTCCTGAATGTGTTCGGANTGTATTTTGAGATATTTCTCGTTGTCAAAACCGTATTTCATAACGGGATGCAAATTTAAAAAAATTTACCCGAAAATAAAAGCCCCGNCACAACAAAAATATCACAAAAACTTCACCTCCGCCCCGGCGCCACCCTATACAAGCGGAGAGACCGCCTCNCGAAATTGAATCGCGGCGCGACCCCTGCTATGGGTATGGTCGGGAATCAGTAGAGCAGCACAGTGAGCGATACGGGGCCTTGTGCACCGGTGATGTACACGGCTGATTCCCGGCGATGGCNTAGACGAACATAAAGNCAAGATTATATTAGTTTACGNTTTTATTGATNAAAATTTGGATTTTTAAACAACTGTTACTATATTTGCAGCGTCATAAATANATCAAAAAAAATAGATAAATTATTTTNACNAATGATGAACNATTTATAGCNCCTACTNTTGAAAATGATAGATGCTTGAATTGTAAAATCCTCCCNGTTTGTATGGGAATTTGCCCGAGAGAACATGTANCTGGTCATTCTTATTGCAAGTACGAAGTCATCGACGAAGATTTTGAAATGCGACTTTTGGACTTCCTCAAGAACCACTATAAACCATAATTTCACATAAATTCAAAATTTATATGTCTATCTGTTCCTTATTTGCAATTTTATGCCTGCTAAATTTCACGCCTTCCGCCGACGATGCCGCNCCCGACTCTGCCAAGGTGGANGAACTGAAAGAAATCGTTGTGGAGGGCGACACATACACCCGAAAGGAAGATCANCTCGTTCTATATATGTCCAAGGAGAACCGAAATTTCGGTACAAATGCNTTAGACGCAATCAGTTCCTTGAATCGCTTTAAATCTGATTTAAACGGCACGTCCCTCACCGCTATCGACAACGATGAGGTATTCATTCTCATCAATGGTGTACCTGCCGACGGAACGTTGCTCCGCACTTTCAAGGCCAAGGATATTAAGACTCTTGAATATTATCCGCAGGCTCCGGCAAAATATCTTGCCTACTCCACCGGCAAAATTCTCAACGTGGTAATGAAGCAGCATTACGACAGATTGTACAGCGGCTATTTCAACCTTAACAATGCCGTAAACACCGGATTTGGCACCAATCAGGCAACGCTATCCTATCGCGACTCCCTCAATCTTGTCACCCTCAATTATCTGGGTGATTACAGAAAGGTAACCGACATCGAGATGAAGTCGCACTACGCTCATTCAATCGGACCCAATTCGGAATTCGATGAAGAAAAAGAATACCGCGGGGCTCTTCGCAAAGTAAGCGCTATGTACCAGCGTTTTCAAGGAATGCAGCTATTCAATGCCAATCTGACACTCTCCAAGAACGCCCACAAGGAAATGACTGACGGTATCGGCGATTTGACAACCGAGACCGACGACTTCCAAACATTTGGAGATTCCCGCAATCTGAAATCCGACGTCAAAAACGCCGATCTGGCTTTATATTACTTCATTCAGCACAAACGGAGCGGCTTCGCCATAAACATTATCAACAGNATCGGAAANTCATTCTCACAATCGGAAATCCGACCGACCGATGAATTCAACTGGCAGCCCTCCGCGCCCGAAANCCAATACAATCGTACCGACAATGACAATTATTCATTTTCGGGAGTCGGCTCTTACTTTCTACCTCTGGGCGGCGGTCNATTTTCCGCTTCGCTCAAATACTCATACCAGCACATCAGAAGCCGTAGCTCGGAGAATATCACAAAACCATTTTCAAGTCAATATCTGGTTTATGCGGGATGGAACAGGAGCTTTGCGCACAACATTAACATGATGGGCTATATCGGGAATAGTGTAAACAGCCAACATGCTTCGGGCATAACCCACACCTCGTCGTCGCCTTACGTCAACTTTTATGTAGATTTTTGGCCTGAGGGTATCTTCAAGGGATTTTCGCCTCAGCTCACNCTTCAGTACTCTTCCATATCTCCTTCGTTGNGCAACCTCACGCTCTCACCGACATCGCTCAACTATAATTTCTACTATATCGGTAATCCGGACTTGAAAACAGCCCGACGTGCCACTTTCAAATTCAGCCTCCTGTATTCCCCGGCAAAAAGTCAGAATTACGTAGCGTTTGTAATCAACTCCAGGTACACAGCAAATCCTATGGCATCGGTGATATTGCAGGATGACAACATCTCATTCCTAAAACCTACAAATTTGAAGTTCTCATTCAATACCGACTATTACCTGTATGGGTCGTTATATCCTGCAAAGTGGCTCAAANTAAGCCCGTATGTTGAACTCTATTCATTCAAGTNCAACNCCCCGTCTGCGAGAGTACGCTCTAAGTATTTCCGCTACGGAGGTTCCGTCNCAGTCNTGAAAGACAGCTGGTCCGCTACAGTGGCCGCGAACTCTCCAACCCGCACTTACTCAGGGGATTTAACCGAGGAAGGATGTGCGCAATATTCTGTGTCGGCGCAGTATAAATACCGGAATTGGGCCTTTGGCGTGCAGGGAAATTTCCGCTCAGGACGGCAGTTAACCTCCGGGCACAGCGACTCTTTCAACTACGAGGTTATCCAAAAATGGAAGCCGCTATACTATCTTACCCGCATAAACGTGGTCTATTCATTCTCAATCGGACGTGCCCGCCGACATCTGAACAAATTCATCAACGAATCCACCGAAAACAGCGGTCTGAACAAGTACAACACCCCGCAAATCAACTGATATAAAATAAATAAGCCCCGGCCATTCGATAATGTGGCCGGAGCTGCATATGTTATTCAATGAGTTTCAATCGCAGGCTTTNAAGCTCATGTCGAGGCCTTTGACGCTGTGAGTGAGGGCGCCTACGGAGATGAAGTCTACTCCGGCCTCGCCATAGGCACGGATGGTGTCAAGGGTGATGCCGCCNCTNGATTCGATTTCTACTCCGGGGGCTTGGGCGCGGATAATTTTCACGGCTTCCCGTGTCTGCTCGGGGGTGAAATTGTCGAGCATGATGCGGTCCACGCCTGCCTCGATGGCCTGGTTGATTTCGTCGGTGNTGCGAACTTCAACTTCGATTCGCAGATCCTTTTCATTGGCCTTGCACCAATCTTTGGCAGCCTGCACTGCGGCGGCAATCCCTCCGGCAAAGTCAACGTGGTTGTCCTTGATGAGTATCATATCGAACAGACCGATACGGTGGTTGGCTCCNCCNCCTATCTGAACCGCATCCTTTTCGAGAATTCGCATTCCNGGGGTGGTCTTGCGGGTGTCCAGAACTTTAGCCCCCGTNCCNTCCAGTCGGCTCTGGTAAATGGCGGTGGTTGTGGCTATNCCGCTCATTCNCTGCATGATATTGAGCATCAGGCGTTCCGTCTGCAACAGCGACCGTACATGGCCCTGCTCGATGAAAATCACTTCNCCGGCCTTCACCCGGTCCCCGTCCTTGCGGNACTGAATCATCTTCAGCTCGGGGTCGAACTTACGGAATACTTCTTTGGCTATTTCTATTCCGGCAATGATACCGTCTTCTTTCATAATCAGTTTCTGACGCCCCTTGGCATCNGCAGGTATGGTGCTCNGGGTAGTCGCATCACCATCGCCGATATCTTCGGCGAACGAGAGGGTCAGCAGGTCATCAATAAGTTCTTCGCGAGTTTTCATTTATGAGTCTCTTTAGGGTTTTAGCCCACAAAGGTAAGAATTTTCCCGCAAAATTCACTACCTTTGTACCATGAAGATTAAACTTGTATGTATGGGTGGCGTGCGCGACACCCACATAGGGGCGGCTATCGAGTATTATGCTCGCCGAATTCCCTTCTATTGGCCCTTCTCGATGGTGTGCCTGCCGGATGTGCGCACCACCAAAGCAATGACAGCTCAACGGCAGAAAGAGCTTGAAGGTGAGAAGTTTCTGGCCGAATTCGGTCCGGGCGATTTCATCGTCCTCCTGGATGAACGTGGCCGTGAATACACTTCCCGCGAGTTCTCGGCCTTCATTGACCGCAAAGCCGTGGAGGTGGCGCGAAATCTGGTCTTCGTCGTGGGTGGACCGTATGGATTCAGTCAGCCTGTTTATGACGCTGCGCATAGCAAAATTTCGCTCTCGAAGATGACTTTTCCACACGAGCTGGTACGCTTGTTTTTTGTGGAACAAATCTACCGCGCAGGCACAATTTCACGCGGCGAACCGTATCATCACGACTGAAAATTCGTTTATAAACCTTAAATAACGTTTATTAGACCGTCGCCACCCAAATAAATTTGTTCTATTTGGATTTTATTTCCTATATTTGTAGTCGGAGAGAAATATAACCACAAAAACTCTCCGATATATCATGAAAATAATACGCACGATTGTCTTATCAGCCCTAATTGCGGCTCCGACATTACTGACACCGATCAACACATTCGCCGGCGAGCGCGAAGACGCCATCGTTTCTATTCTGAACAGCTACAAGCCCGGTACCATGGGCGTTGGTCCTTTCGCTGTTGAGAACCTCTCTATCAACGATAAAAAGAAAACCATTGACGTCACGGTAAACACCAACGCAACCTATCTCACCTTCACCCCACAGCAGCTGGAACAGATGAAGGATCAGATTCGCAATGCAATGGGTTCGCAGTACGCCAAGTACAAGGTGAACATCACCGGCGATGGTAAGAATTTCGATAAACTTGCTCTCTTCTCAAATAAAAAATTCATCGCTCCCAAGGAAAAGGATGCCTTCGTTATCAAACACGATGCGCAGCCCGCTCCCGAAGGCCTCGACGGCTCAAACATCGCCCTTTGGCAGAGCCACGGTTGGTACTTCGAACCTAAACTCAACCGATGGGAATGGCAACGAGCTCGAATCTTCCAAACGGTTGAAGACCTCTACACCCAGGGCTATGTGATGCCTTTCCTGATGCCGATGCTCGAAAACGCCGGCGCTTATGTGATGAGCCCGCGCGAACGCGACATCAACACCACCGAGCTTATCATCGACAATGACGCCTCGCAGTTCGTAACCGGTAAAATGGTGCAGAACGGTGCTTGGAAGAAGGCCGATGCAAACGGTTTCGGTTACACAACTCAGTACCTCCACAACGGCGAACACCCCTTCCAAATGGGTAGCGCCATCGAAGCAAACCTTTCCGGAAGCGCCAAAACCACCGCTTCCGTAAGCTACGATGCCGCAATCCCGGAAAAAGGCACTTACGCAGTGTACGTCAGCTACGCAACTGTCCCCAACAGCACCAAGGCTGCCGAGTACACCGTCAACGCTGCCGACGGCGCACACCGCTTCACAATCAACCAGCGCATGGGTGGCGGAACGTGGATCTACCTCGGTCACTTCCCCTTCGATGCCTCCAAGGACGCAAAAACTCTGGTTGAGCTTTCAAATGCCGGTAAGAACCGCAAGGAAGTGGTTACTGCCGACGCTGTTAAAATCGGCGGCGGTATGGGCAACGTAGCCCGTATCGTTAAAGAACCTCTGGACGATATTGAATACGAATACGTTGTGAGCAACTATCCCCGCTTCGTGGAAGGCGCTCGCTACTTCCTCCAGTGGGCCGGAGCTCCTGACAGCGTTTTCACTCCTTCCGACTATGTGAACGACTACGGCGACGACTACAGGAGCCGCGGCCTGTGGGTGAACTGGCTCGCCGGTGGTTCTTCCGTTCTGCCCAAGCAGGAAGGCCTCAACATTCCCATCGACCTCAGTTTTGCATTCCACTCCGATGCCGGTACTACCCGCAACGACTCAATCATCGGCACCCTTGGTATCTACAGCACATACGACGGCACCTACGCCAACGGTACCGACCGCATGGTTTCCCGTGACTATAACGACCTGGTGATGACCAACATCGTCAACGATATCCGCGAAACATTCGAACCCAACTGGACACGCCGCGGCATGTGGGACCAGCGTTACTTCGAAGCTCGTGTGCCCGAAGTACCCGCCATGCTTCTGGAACTCCTCTCCCACCAGAACTTCGCCGACATGAAGTACGGCCTCGACCCCGCTTTCCGTTTCGTCGTTTCACGCGCTATATATAAAGGTATGCTCCAATTCCTGGCTCAGCGCGACGGACGCTCCTATGTGGTTCAACCTCTGCCCGTACACGCATTCGCAATCACCGAAAACGGCACCAATTCCTACCGCCTGGCCTGGGATATGACCGTGGACAAACTCGAACCTACCGCAAATCCCACATATTATATTATAGAAGAACGTATCAACGACGGCGCATTCCGCCCCGTGGCTAAGGTTTCAGCACCCGAATATGTTGCCACAGTCACCGATTCCGACATCCACTCCTACCGAATCATCGCAGGTAACGACGGCGGTGTATCATTCCCCTCGGAAGTACTCGCTCTCTGCAACAAGCCCGGAAAACCTGCCGTAACCATCGTGAACGGCTTCACTCGAATCAGCGCTCCCGATTGGTTCGACTCCGGTGAAATCGCCGGATTCTACGACATCCGCGACCACGGTGTACCCTATGTTCAGGACATCTCTTTCATCGGCGACCAGTTCGAATTCCGCCGCGAAATTCCCTGGATGGATGACGATGCAGCAGGCTTCGGTGCTTCCCGCGCAAACTATGAGGAAAAGGTTATCGCCGGTAATACATTCGACTTCGTTTACTCTCACGGCGAAGCCATCAGCAAATGCGGCTACGGATTCGTTTCCTCTTCTGTGGAAGCTTTCACCAACGCTACCGACAAGCCCGCTATGGTTGACATCATTATGGGCAAGCAGAAAGAAATTCAGAAGGGTCGCGGCGTGTTCGGAACATACTTCAAGACCTTCCCCTCCGAACTCCAGAACCGCATTGCATCCCTCACCGGCACAGGCACTTCCTTCTTCATAACCGGCTCCTACATCGCCACCGACCTTTGGGATAACCCCAATTCTTCCGAAGAGGTGGCTGCCGCCGACAAGGAATTTGCTCGCAACATCCTGGGCTACAACTGGCGCGTGGGTCAGGCAAGCGTAACGGGCGAAGCTTATCAGGTACAAACCCGTTTCAAAGCCTTCACCAAGGGTGACTATACCTTCTCAAACACTCTCAACGCTGACCTCTACGCCGTGGAATCACCCGACTCCTTCTACCCCGTAGACAACGCAAAGGGTGCCACTTTCATGCGCTACACCGAGAACAATCTCATCGCCGGCACAGCTTACGACGCCGGTAACTACCGCACAGTCTGCATCGGATTCCCCTTCGAATCAATCTTCGATGCCGACGCCCGCGCTCACCTTATGAAACAAGTTCTCGACTTCTTCAATAAATAACAACCTGTTATCCTGACAATAAACCCAATACATATTTTCATGAAAACAACTGTACAATGCTTCCTCCCCTACATCGACGAAGCACAGGTAAAGGCCTCTGTTGAGAACCTCAAACAGAGCAGCCTGGTATCCAAAATCACTTTGCTGGCAACCGATCCCGCCGCCAAGGCATGTCTCGACTGCGACATTATCTACATCGACTCACTCACCACTTCGGCTACCATGAAAAAAATCGCCGAAGCTGCTGTGGCCGACTATATCTTGCTGTACACCAAGCAGAACAACCTGGTGATGGGCTACTTCGCCATCGACCGTTTCGTGAAAATTGCCAAGGACTCAAAAGCCGGTATGCTGTATGCCGACTACTACACCGTAGTTGAAGGCAAGAAAACCAACTCTCCCGTAATCGACTACCAGTTCGGTTCGCTCCGCGACGACTTCAACTTCGGCTCTGTGCTCTTCTTCAACACCCCGGACTTCAAGAAAGCCGCTGCCGGTATTGACAAGAGCTTCAGCGCTGCCGGTCTTTACGACCTGCGCCTCCGCATCAGCCGCATCGCTCCCATCGTACACATCAACGAATATCTCTACAGCGATGTGACCCTGGACAACCGTAAGTCCGGCGAAAAAATCTTCGACTACGTTGACCCCAAGAACCGCGGCGTGCAGATTGAAATGGAAGAGGCTTGCACCGACCACCTCAAGGCTATCGGCGGCTACCTCGAACCAGTGTTCGAACCCATCGAATTCAATCGCGGCGACTTCAAGAACGAGGCTTCCGTAATCATCCCCGTGCGCAACCGCGTCCGCACCATCCGCGATGCCATCAAGAGCGTTCTCTCTCAGAAAACCGACTTCCCCTTCAACCTCATCATCATCGACAACCACTCTACCGACGGTACCTCCGAAGCTATCGATGAATTCAAGGATGATCCCCGTGTGATCCACATCATCCCCGAACGCGACGACCTCGGAATCGGCGGTTGCTGGAACGTGGGCGCTAACCACCCCGAAGCCGGCAAATTCTGCGTGCAGCTTGACTCCGATGATGTTTACGCCGACGAAAATACCCTCGCTAAGATGGTGAAGGCCTTCTACGATAACAACTCCGCTATGGTTGTGGGTACTTACATGCTCACCGACATCGACATGAACATGATTCCGCCGGGCGTAATCGACCACAAGGAATGGACTCCCGAAAACGGCCGCAACAATGCTCTGCGCATCAACGGTCTGGGCGCTCCCCGTGCATTCTACACCCCCATGCTCCGCGAAATCCATGTGCCCAACACCTCCTATGGTGAAGACTACGCGCTTGGCCTGGCCTTCTCACGCCACCACCAGATTGGCCGCGTATACGACGTGGTTTACCTGTGCCGCCGCTGGGAGGACAACTCCGACGCTGCTCTGGACATCAACAAGATGAATGCCAACAACCTCTATAAGGACCGTATCCGCACCTGGGAACTCGAGGCTCGAGTTGCTATGAACAAGGAAAAATAATGGCACTCAACTCCCAAACAGTAAATACATTCATCGCCGAACAGATTGCCGAGTGGCCTCAGGCCGCCGGCAATTTCGAGGCGCTGAAAGATGTCAAGGTCAAAGACCTGGACGTTGACGGGATGCACATCAAGGTGCAGTTCAACCCCGCCCGCATGGTATCGTCGGCCGCCAAGGTAGATGCCGCATCGCTCAAAGCCCGCAAGTGTTTCCTCTGCGCCGCTAATCGCCCCGAAGTGCAGCGCGGTATCAGCTGGGGCGAAAAGTACACCGTACTTATCAACCCCTTCCCCATCTTCCCCCGTCACCTCACAATCCCCGATGACGGCCATGTGGACCAGCTCATAAACGGCCGAATTGCCGACATGATGCGTCTGGCTCAGGAACTGGATGAGTACACCGTGTTCTACAACGGTCCCCGCTGCGGTGCTTCAGCTCCCGATCATATGCACTTTCAGGCCGGCAACAGCGACTTCCTTACCATTGGCGAAGCTCTTGAAAACGCTCGCCACGATGTTGTGGCTACCGAGGGCGACAGTACCCTCGCTATGGTGGACTCTCTGCCCCTGAAGGTATTCGTAATCGATGCCGCTAATCCCGAAGAAGGTCAAAAGCTCTTCGATCGCCTCTACAACGCCATCCCCGTGCCCGAAGGCGAAAAAGAGCCTATGATGAACCTCCTGTGCTACGCCACTCCTACCGGAACACGACTGGTGGTCATTCCACGCAAGAAGCACCGTCCCTCGTTCTACGGCACCGAAGGTGATGAGTGTATGCTCATAAGCCCCGCTTCTGTGGATATGGGTGGTGTGTTCATCACGCCGCGTCCCCAGGACTTCGACCGCTTTGATGCTGATGTAGCCCGCAAGATTTTTGACGAACTGTGTCTCTCTTCTGAAGAACTTAACGACATTGCCGCTAATGTTAAATAACGAACCCCTTATTCGCGTGGGAATCCTCCCCGCAAAGCATATTTCTTTCACCCTTGAGGGCAATTATACCCTCGAGGGCGTTGGCATTTCCGGACACTACTCCGTTGAGCAGGTCGATGATAAGATTATGTTCAACGGCAAAGCCTACGATTCTATATTGTTCGAAGCCGCCGACGACAAAGCAACTTTCGAACTTGAGGATGTTGTAATCGGTGTGAATTTCCACTGGGAGCGCAAAGAGAATCAGCGTTTTAAAGGCAACCTTCTTTTCCTGATTGAAAACGGAGTGATGACCGCCGTTGATGTTCTCTCTGTTGAGGACTATCTTGCAAGCGTCATTTCCTCCGAAATGAGCGCCACCGCCCACGAAGAATTCCTGAAGGCCCACGCCGTGATTTCACGCTCGTGGCTTCTGGCCCAGATAGTAAAGGCCGACCGAATCAGCAACACCGGAGCCGAATTCAACGCTTTCACCGAAACTGAGGATGAACTCATCCGTTGGTACGACCGCGAAGATCACGTGAACTACCATGTGTGCGCCGACGACCACTGCCAGCGCTATCAGGGCATTACCCGTCAGACTACCGAACGTGTGCAGCGCGTAATCGACGCTACCCGTGGCCTTGTGCTGGTGGACAACGACGGCGAACTCTGTGATGCCCGTTTCTCCAAATGCTGTGGCGGCGTGTTCGAAGAATTCGAAAACTGCTGGGAACCCAAACACTTCCACTATCTGGAAGCACGTCGCGACGATGTTGACGAAATGGACTTCCCCGACCTCCGTAATGAAGAGGCAGCCCGCGAATGGATTCTCAACCGACCCGCTGCATATTGCAACACTGAGGATAAAGAAATTCTGGCTCAGGTGCTCAATAATTACGATCAGGAAACCACCGACTTCTATCGCTGGCATGTTCACTACGGTGCCGAAGAACTCTCCGAACTGGCCAAGCGCCGCAGCGGAATTGACTTTGGCCGTATAATTGCCCTCGAACCGGTAGAACGTGGCACTTCCGCCCGTATGAGCAAGCTGCGTATTGTAGGAACCAAACGCACCATGGTCATCGGTAAGGAACTCGAAATCCGCCGTACCCTCTCCGAAAGCCACCTTTACAGCTCAGCATTCGTAATCGAAGCCGGCGAACCCGACCAATCCGGCTATCCCGCCTCCTTCACCCTTCACGGAGCCGGCTGGGGCCACGGAGTTGGCTTGTGCCAGATCGGTGCTGCCGTAATGGGTGCTCACGGAGCCAACTTCGAGCAGATTCTCGCTCACTACTTCCCCGGCTCCAAACTCACAAATCATTATCTATAATCCGGACTCGCTCACCTTCGGGTGATGCGATTCCGCCGGTTCAGCTATCCTGACCAATCACACAAAACAACCAAGCAATGAGCCAATCAACCAATACGCCGAACGCCGGAAATATGCCGGCACCCGGCAGTAACCGAAATCCGTGGGCATGGATTCCCACGCTGTATTTCGCGCAGGGCATTCCCTTCATCTTCATCAACATGGTGACGATGGTGCTCTTCACACAGATCGGTATGTCCGAAACAAATGCAGCTCTCTACACCGGATGGCTGTATCTGCCCTGGGTTATCAAACCCTTCTGGGGCCCAATCGTGGACGTGATCCGCACCAAGCGCTGGTGGACCATCACCATGCAGTACCTTATCTGCCTCGGCTTAGCCGGTATTGCATTCACACTTCCGCTACCCAATAAGGAGGAAATTGCCGCCGGGCTACCCGTGAGCGCTTTCTCCATCGCTCTCTTCTTCTATGTGCTGACCGCATTCTGCTCCGCAACTCACGACATCGCCTCCGACGGTTTCTACATGATAGCCCTCAACACCAATCAGCAGAGCGTTTTCGTGGGTATCCGCTCCACCTTCTACCGCTGTGCCAACGTGTTCGGTCAAGGTGGTCTGGTGATGATTGCCGGTGCCCTGGAAGCCTACTTCCCCACTGCGGTGGCCTGGAAGTGGACAGTGGCTGCAGCAGCAATATTCTTCGGTGTAGTGGCTCTGTACCACACATTCATCCTCCCCTTCCCCGCTGCTGACCGCCCCGTTGGTCAGACCGAAGGAAAGCGAAGCATCGGCGAAATTCTTCGCGGTTTCGGGGACTCCTTCAAGACGTTCTTCATGAAGAAGCATGTCCTTCTGGCCATTCTTTTCATGCTCCTTTACCGTCTGCCCGAAGCACAGGTGGTTAAGCTCTGCCAGCCCTTCCTCCTGGCCGCTCGCGACCTGGGTGGCCTTGGCATGACCCAGCAGCAGGTAGGCCTCGCCTACGGCACCTTCGCCATCATCGGCCTCACCATCGGTGGTATCATCGGCGGTATCTGCGCCGCAAACGGTGGCCTCAAGAAGTGGATTTGGCCTATGGCTCTTGCTACATCGCTCAACTGTGTGGCTTACATCATTCTCTCTAATGTGCAGCCGGATTTCGCTACTGTCGGAGGTAAGGCACTCATCTTCGCAGCGCTCATTCTGGAGCAGTTCGCTTATGGTTTCGGCTTCACCGCCTTCATGCTCTTCATGATGTATTTTGCCGAAGGTCCTTACAAGACATCCCACTACGCCATCTGTACTGCGTTCATGGCTCTTGGCATGATGTTGCCCGGTATGGCTGCCGGTTGGATTAAAGAAGTGCTCATGCACAATTCTTACGCCAACTTCTTCTGGTGGGTATTGGGCTGCAACCTTGCTACCTGGCTTGTTACTTTCCTGGTACGTCGCCACATCGACCCCGCATACGGAGCTAAAACCAAGTAAATTGCCACTAATGAGGTAGCGGTACCTGTCCGCTACCTCACCTCATACCATATATTATCACATTTTAAATGAAACAAATTATCTATGCAGCTCTGGCCGGTCTGGTTCTGTGCAGCTGCAACAACAATAGCGCCGAAAGCAAAGAAACCACCGGCAAGGTTAAGCCCGGCATCGAAGTTCTGCGCGACAATGGTTTTGAAGGCCTCAAGGGTAAACGCGTTGGCCTGATCACCAATCCCACCGGTGTGGACAATGACCTCAAGTCCACCATCGACATCCTTCACGATGCCGACAGCGTTGAGCTCGTGGCACTCTTCAGCCCCGAACACGGTGTTCGCGGCGACGTACACGCCGGCGACACTGTCAGCACCTACATCGATCCCGCTACCGGAGTAACCGTTTACTCCATCTACGGCAAAACAAAAAAACCGACCGAGGAAATGATGAAGGATGTTGACGTTCTCCTTTACGACATTCAGGACAACGGTTGCCGTTCGTTCACCTTCATCTCCACCATGGGTCTTGCCATGGAAGCCTGTGCTGATATGGGCAAGGAATTCATGGTGCTCGACCGTCCTAACCCCGTTGGCGGTAATAAAATCGAAGGATGCCTTGTGGAAGACTCCTGCATCTCCTTCGTAAGCCAATTCCCCATCCCCTACCTCTATGGTATGACCCCCGGCGAGCTCGCCACCTACCTCAATGAGGAAGGTCTGCTCAAGGACGGCAAAAAAGTTAACCTCTCCGTAGCTCCCATGGAAGGCTACACCCGCGATATGTCGTTCAGCGAAACAGGTATGCCCTGGGTGCTCCCCTCGCCCCACATCCCCACTCCTGAAAGCGCGCTCTACTACCCCGTATCAGGCATTCTGGGTGAGCTCTACTACATGAGCATCGGCGTGGGCTACACCGAACCCTTCAAAATCTTCGCCGCCGAATGGATCAACGCCGAAGACCTCGCTGCCCGCCTGAACGCGCGCAACATTCCCGGCATCAAGTTCCGTCCCATCCACATCAAACCCTTCTACTCCGTTGGCAAGGGGGAAAATCTCCAGGGTGTTGAATTCTACATCACCGATAAGGACGCAGCTCCGCTGTCGCTCACTCAATTCTATATGATGGAAGAACTGGCCGATATGTATCCCGACCACAAAGTGTTCGAGAACTGCGATACCAAACGTTTCAGCATGTTCGACAAAGTTGCCGGCAGCAAGGAAATCCGCGAACGTTTCTCCGAAAACTACAAAACCGCCGATATCGAAGAATATTGGAACAAAGATGTAGAGCCCTTCCGCGCCGCATCCTCTAAATATCATATCTACAAGTAAATATCACACCTATGTCCTACGCCACTTTTGTTAGCAAAATATCGAAAACAATCGATTCCCGTCGAATCTATACCGATGCCCTCCGGACACTTGCCTGGGGCACAGATGCCGGTTTTTACCGCATGCTTCCCAAAGTAGTGGTGCGAGCGGCCAATGAAGATGAGATCCGTACGGTGCTGACCACGGCGTCGGACATGGGTCTGCCGGTAACGTTCCGCGCCGCCGGCACTTCGCTCTCGGGCCAGGCTATTTCCGATTCTATCCTCGTGGTGGCCGGCAAGAGCTGGGAAGGCTACCGCATCCTCGATGACAAGGCTGAGGTCATCGCACTACAGCCTGGCATAGTTGGCGCTCGCGTGGATGAAATCCTCGCACCCTTCAAACGTATTTTCCCGCCCGATCCCGCTTCCAAAAAGAGCGCTATGGTGGGTGGTATAGTTGCCAATAACGCCTCGGGCATGAAGTGCGGAATTCACGCGAACAGCGACCGCGTGCTCCGCTCTATCCGTATTATCCTGCCCGATGGTACTCCGCTGGACACCGCTTCCGAGCAATCGCGCAGCGAGTTCCGCAAGTCACATCCCGAATTAATTAGCGAAATCGAAGCCATTCGCGATCAAGTGCGCAACGATGCCGAACTCTCCGAACTTATCCGTCGGAAATATTCTATCAAGAACGTTACAGGTCTGAACCTGCTTCCATTCCTCATTTTTGACGATCCGTTCGACATCATTGCCCACAGTATGGTTGGCAGTGAAGGTACGCTGGCATTTATATCCGAAGTTACGGTCAATACCGCCCGCAAACTCCCCTACACCGCCTCCGCAATGGTCTATTTCGACTCTCTAAAAGAGGCTTGTGAAGCCGTTGTGGCCATGCGCAAAGAGGCTCCGGTGCAGAGCTGTGAGCTTCTCGACAAAAAGTCGCTTGCTTCAGTCAACGACACCACCGGCAAAGGTCTCACCGCCCTGCTGATGTCCACTGAAGCCGACAATGAAGCCGACCTTCAGGATAACATAAGCAAAACCCTCCGGGTACTGGACCGCTTCAAGCTCTTCAAACCCGCCGAATTTTCCTCCGATCCTGCCGTTGTGGGCCAGTGGTGGCTTATGCGTTCCGGCGTGTTCCCCGCTGTGGGTGGCACTCGCCCTGCAGGCACTACTGCTCTTATCGAGGACATCGCTTTCCACATCGACGACATCCCGGAAGCGACCGTAAAACTGGCACAGCTGCTGGAGGATTGTGGCTATGACGACGCGTGCATCTATGGCCATGCCCTGGAAGGCAACTATCACTTCATCATTGCTCAAGGTTTTGAGGATCAAGCCGCCATCGACAAATACGCCAACCTGATGCGTAAAATCGAAGAGCTCGTGCTGGGCTATAATGGCTCTCTCAAGGCCGAACACGGAACCGGACGCAACATGGCTCCTTTTGTAGAAGCAGAATGGGGCTCCAAGGCGTGGGGACTGATGAAACGAATTAAAAAGGCATTCGACCCCAAAGGACTGCTCAACCCGGGGGTAATATTCAACGATGATCCCAACTGCTTCATCCACGGCATGAAACCGCTGCCTCTTACCGACCCCCACGTTGACCGTTGCATCGAATGCGGATTCTGCGAGGTGAATTGCGTGAGCTGCGGTCTTACCCTCTCTGCCCGCCAGCGAATTGTGACTCAGCGTGAAATCTCACGCCTCCGCGCCACAGGGGAGAACCCCGAACGCCTGGCAGCCCTCGAAAAGGGCTTCAAGTACTACGGCAACGAAACTTGCGCCGGCGATGGATTGTGCAGTACTTCGTGCCCCATGAAAATCAACACCGCCGACCTTATTCACGATATCCGTGAGCGAAACATGGGTCCTACCGGTCGTAAAATCGGCAAGTGGACCGCCCACCACCTTGCAGGCGTGTCGGACGGCCTTCGCATAGCCCTCGGTGCAGCAAATGTGGCGCACAAGGTGCTCGGCGACAAGGGTGTCAACTCCGTTGGGCGCACACTCCACAAAGTGGGCTTCCCGCTTTGGACTGCTTCGCTGCCCAAACCCTTCAACCCCTCGCATCTGACCAAGGAAAAAGATGCTCCCCGACCCCGCAAGGTGGTTTACTTCCCATCGTGCATCAACCGCGCCATGGGTGTGAGCGAAGAAGCCGGTAAAAAGGAACGTCCATTGCCCGATGTTTTCGTTGACCTCTGCCACAAAGCCGGGTTCGAGGTCATTTTCCCTGAAAATATGAGCGGGCTTTGCTGCGGCATGATATGGGAAAGCAAAGGAATGCCCGACACAGCCGATCAAAAGCTCCACGAACTCGAAACAGCTCTGGCTCTGGCATCCGAAGCCGGTAATATTCCGGTGGTCTGCGACCAAAGCCCGTGCCTCCACCGTATGCGCGACCACATCCACTCCATGCACCTCTATGAGCCGGCAGAGTTTATCCACGACTATTTGGCACCGTACCTTGAATTCCATCCTGTGGATGAGCCGGTAGCTGTGCACATCACTTGCTCGTCGCGTCGTATGGGTCTGGGCGAAAAAATTGTGGCGCTTGCTTCAAAATGCTCCAACAGTGTGCTTGTACCTGCCGAAGTCGGTTGCTGCGGATTCGCAGGCGACAAGGGTTTCACCTTCCCCGAGCTCAATCGCTGGGGTCTGCGCAAACTCAAACCTCAGATCGATGCCGCCGGTATCAAGCACGGATATTCCAATTCACGCACCTGTGAAATCGGACTTACCACCAACAGTGGAATACCTTATAAATCAATCGTATATCTTGTAGACCAAACTACAACGGCCAAACAATCATGACACAGACAGACACAAAACAATCCAAACGCCTTCTGGCGCTTGACATTCTCCGCGGTATCACCATCGCAGGTATGCTCATGGTGAACAACCCCGGGTCCTGGAGCTACATCTACAAACCCCTTACCCATGCCTCGTGGAACGGTCTTACACCCACGGACCTCGTATTCCCCTTCTTCATGTTTATCATGGGTATTTCAACCTACTTCTCCCTCCGTAAGTATGACTATACGTTCTCCTGGGCCTCTTTCAAGAAAATCATCAAGCGCACTGTCGTGATTTTCTTCATCGGTATAGCGTTGGCATGGTTCGGAATGTTCCTGCGCGGTATTACCGGCGATAAAACACTTTGGGAATCCATCTTTACATTCGATCATATCCGAATTCTGGGCGTGCTGCCCCGTCTGGCTCTCTGCTACGGCTTCGGCGCTACCATTGCGTTGCTTGTGAAGAAGCAGGCACTGCCGTGGGTTGTTACCGGTATGCTTGTGGTATACGCCATCATCCTTCTTTTCGGCCACGGTTGGGAATTTGCCGACCATAATGTGATAAGCATCGTTGACCACAAAGTGCTGGGGCCGCAGCATATGTACGGCGACACTATCGACGGCGTTCACCTCAAGTTCGACCCCGAAGGGCTTCTGAGCACCCTGCCCTCTATTGCGCATATGCTCATCGGCTTCATCTGCGGCGGTCTGATCATGAGCACCAAAGATAATAAGGAGCGTATCAACAAACTCTTCATCGTCGGCACAATCCTCACTTTCGCCGGCTTCCTTCTGGACTACGGAATGCCCATCAACAAGAAAATCTGGTCGCCCACATTCGTTCTCACGACCTGTGGTCTTGCCTCGAGCTTCCTGGGCCTGCTAATCTGGATTATCGACATCAAAGGTCATCGCCGCTGGTGCAAATTCTTTGAAGTCTTCGGTATCAACCCACTGTTTCTATTTGTGCTCGGCACGCTGCTGAGCATCCTTCTTGGTACAATCCGTGTACCCTGGGCTGCTGCCGAATCCGGAGTTCGTTCGCTGCACTCAATCTGCTATCTCGACATACTGATGCCCCTTTGCGGAGGCGACAAAACCTTGGCCTCACTGCTATTCGCACTCCTGTTTGTGTGCCTCAACTGGGTGGTGGGCTACTTCCTGTATCGCAAACGCATCATCATCAAGATATAATAACTCACCTGATATCACGTTTAAAGAGATAAACATCAGCACAAACCAAACCGAATCAAAAACAATACACACATACATCTATAATTTATGATCCTGATTGCTGACTGTGGTAGCACCAAAATCGACTGGTGCGTACTCAACAACCACAAGGTAGAAAAACAGGTGTTCACCCTTGGAATGAACGCCGTGATGCTTACAGAAGAAGAAATGCGCGGTCGCATCGCCGACGAATTGCTGCCCGAATTGGGCGAACTCGCTGCACAGGTAAAGGCCATCTATTTCTACGGTGCCGGCTGTATCTCCGTTGAAGTATGCGGAAACGTAGCCCGAGCCCTCAAATCAAATATACCCTCGGCAGAGACAATCGAAGTGTACTCAGACCTTCTGGCAGCCGCCCGCGCACTGTGCGGTCATCAGGCCGGTATCGCCTGCATCATGGGCACCGGTTCCAACTCCTGCTACTACG
>JAAVGX010000023.1 GCA_014800065.1 Bacteroidales bacterium
CTCAGGTTCCGCTTCGCTTCACCCGGGCTGTACACAACATCGCCTCTCCGAGGCTCCCTCTGATGTGTGGTGGTTAGAGCCCCAGGTTCCGCTTCGCTCCACCCGGGGTTAGTGACTATGTCGCCCCTACGGGGCTCTTTTGCCTTGGCGGATGTGCCGAGCTGAAGTTCAGCGCCGGAGACAAAGTGCTGCTTGCGCGGCGTTGCTTTTTGGGGGCGTTGTTGACATCGGGGAGTGATGGAGCTAAATTTTGATGGTTTTCAGGTGATTTCGTTGGCGGGTCAAAAGGACGCTCTGTCTTTTCCTGATTTTGGTTGACTGTCAGGATTGTGTAACCCTGAAAGAAGTTGACTCGGTTAATAATATCCCTTATGGGAGTTGACTGTCATTTTTTATCCCTGAGAGGGGTTGACTGGAGGCCGTAGGCCGAAAGGAAACCCCTCTCAGGATGCAAAGGTAAACTTTTTCTGGTAATATCACCCTATGCCTGCTCTTTTTTTATAGCTTCATCTCGGTAGCTTTTCCACCATTTACGTATTTCGCCGTTACAGCGGGCGGCCTGTTCGGGTGTCATCATATTGATGCTCATGTGAGGGCGTCTGGTGTTGTAGAAAGAAACTGCAACCTCAAGGGCGGCTCTGACTTCATCAATGCAGCTAAACCTGAGACCTTTGAGAAGCTCATCCTTTATAGTGGCATTAATACGCTCGGCCATTGCGTTTTCCTTGGGGTCGCCATTTTCGGTCATACTGATTTTTATGTGCCTGCCATCAAGCATCCGTACATATTCCTTGGATGCATATTGTACGCCCCTGTCGCTGTGATGGATGGGCTTGCAGTCTTGATCGGAGCCGTCGAGTCTGCTAAGAGCCATTTTAAGAGCCTCACACGGATATTGCGTTTCAAGAGTAGGACCTACGGCCCATCCGATAAGTTCATGGCTATATGCATCCATTATCAATGACAGATAACAAAATGAGTATTCAATTTCGTTAAACCATACGGGGATATAGGTGATGTCGCTGACCCATAGTTGATTGATGGACGTAGGGATATAACTGTAGATAAGGTTGGGATACAGAGGTAACCCATGGGTGGAGTCGGTAGTGCGCGGTTTGCGCATCTTATTACGCACCTTTAGCCCGTGGCGGTATATAATATCCTCGAAACGGTCTCTTCCGACACGATCCACATCAGGGAGATCATGTTTATACATAACCCACAGTTTCATGCCACCTATGCCCGGATCAACCGAGCGTATTTTATGGATATATTCCAGTGCAAAAGATTCCATAGCAGCCTTGCGGGCTGATACATCGCCTTTCTGCTTATGATATGCCTGCTTACTTACACCAAGCAATCTGCACAGTCTGTTTATCGGATACTTTCTTGCTGACTGTGCATGCAGGTTATTTATTGCTTGGTGCCAGCTTTTTTTCTTATCTGTATGTCAAATTTTTTCTCGGCTACGTTGATTATCTCTTCATACAGATCTGCACGCAGTCTGGCATCCTCGAGTTCCTTTTCCAGCCTTGCAATCTTTTCTTCTGCGGTTTCTTCGATAGAAGATACCGGTATAGCAGAAGTTTTTTCCTTGCTCTGCGGTACTCGGATGCCCGTTACACGTTTAGGTGATGTCGTAGTCTTTTTCATTGCTGGTAAATTTTCTCCTGCAAAGATACTCAACCATCGGTGAACCGCACTCTTTGCGACTCCTGTTTTTGCGGAGATCTCTCTAATTGTCATCCCCTGACGACGCAACTGAACAACTTGTTCATAATGTTGCCGGGTTGGTTTTAGTCTCATAATCGTTTTTATGAGTCAACTTTTTTCAGGGAAAGACACTCAGAACGAGCGTCCCTACATTTATTTTGCTGGATTTCAGTGTGTTGCAGTGGCGGGTCAAAAGGACGCACCGACCGCGCGTCCGTACATTTTTTGTTGTAAATTAGGCTTGTGAAGGGGGTAGGACCTTCACAAGCCTGTTTTTGGTGGTGACTCCACCCGGGTGTCAGTGTTGTAGGGGATTTAGATTGTGTAGCCGGTGTAGTTGGAGGGGGTGATGCGGTGTAGTTCTGCGCGAACTTCGTCGCTGATGCCTTGGAGTGAGTCGATGAAGTTGGCGATTGCAGCTTCGTCCACACGGGTGTTAACTCGTGTGAGCGCTTTCAGGGCTTCATAGGGCTGGGGGTAGCCTTCGCGTCGCAGGACGGTCTGAATGGCTTCCGCCACCACGCTCCAGCATCCATCGAGGTCGTAATCGATGGCTTCGCGGTTGAGAATCAATTTGCCGAGGCCTTTCTGAGTGGAAGCCAGTGCGATGAGCATATGAGCCAAGGGCACGCCGATATTGCGAATGACGGTGGAGTCGGTGAGGTCGCGCTGCAGACGCGATACGGGGAGCTTGTGCGCCAGGTGATCGAACAGAGCTACTGCGATGCCGATGTTACCTTCGGAGTTCTCGAAGTCGATCGGATTAACTTTGTGAGGCATTGCCGACGAACCTACTTCACCGGCTTTGATACGCTGCTTGAAGTAGCCCATGGAGATGTATGACCACATGTCGCGGTCGAGGTCCATAATGATTGAGCAAATGCGCTTGAGGGCATCGAAGAGAGCGGCAAGGTTGTCGTAATTGGAAATCTGGGTGGTGTACTGTTCGCGAGCGATGCCGAGCTGCTGTTCCAGGAAACGCTTGCCGAAATCCTGCCAGTCGATTTTGGGGAATGCCACTCTGTGGGCGTTGAAGTTGCCTGTTGCGCCTCCGAACTTACCCGACACGGGAATTTGCCCCAACAGATTGAGTTGCATTTCGATTCGATAGGCGAAGACCATTATTTCTTTGCCCAATGTAGTTGGAGATGCCGGTTGACCGTGAGTTTTGGCGAGCATGGGTACTTCAGCATATTCTGCGGCCATTCCTTTGAGAGCTTCTGCCAGTTGCGCCATAGCCGGGAAGATGACGTTGGTAACGGCATCGCGTGTCATCATGGGGAAGGCGGTGTTGTTGATGTCCTGGCTGGTGAGTCCGAAGTGGATGAATTCCTTCACGTCGGTGAGTCCGATGCGGTCGAACTGCTCCTTGAGATAGTACTCCACGGCTTTGACATCGTGGTTTGTTACCTTTTCGATGTCCTTGATTTTCTGAGCTTCCTCGGGGGTGAAGAAGTCGGGACTGTAGAGTTTACGGAGCTCTGCGCAGGTAGCGTCGCTGAGGGGTTTGAGCTGGGGTATTCCGGCGTTTGAGAGAGCGATGAAATATTCCACTTCCACCTTCACGCGGTAGCGGATAGTGGCGTATTCAGAGAAGTAATCAGCCAGTTCGGCTGTTTTGGAGTGATATCGGCCGTCGACGGGCGAAACGGCTGTTAAAGGAGTAAGTGTGTACATATCAGGGTTTATAAGTGTCGATGTGACGTTGTTTTTTTTCTTCGAGAATTTCGTCGATAGCGAGGAAAATACCGGTTTCCTCCACATCGCCGAATTCATCGTTGATGGCCGTGCCGAACATTTTCATTGTAGGCGATAGGCTCATGTAAGCGTGTACCAGAGGAGGAATGTTGATTCCGTGTTCGCGCACGCGGGTGTTGAGAATTTTGAAATCGCTACGGAAGTCGCCACCGGTGAACAGTTCGCTCATTTCTTCCGTGTTGTAGTAGCACTCCAACGGTTTTATAGGGCGTACGAGACCGTTGTGGTCGGCAAAATATTTGTTGAGGAAGTAGAGAATCAGGTCGCGGCATTCGCGGTTGTAGCCGGGGTACATAGTTACCTTTCCGAACAGATATTTCACTTCGGGGTATATCCTTGTGAGTGCACCGAGTCCGTCCCAAAGGTTGTCGAGAGCGTAAAGCGCCTTTGCCCCGGCCTTGCTGGACTGATATTCGGGGCGCACGAATGAGCGTCCTAATTCTATGGTAAAAGGAAGGAATTCGTTGATGAATTGGTCGGAGAAGTCGAACATGTGGCTGATGGCGATGTTCGGTCGTCCGTTTGCATCCATGGTCATGTCTTTTCCGCGGAGGTAGCGGTATCCGCCCAGAATGAGTTGGGCGTCGGGATCCCACACGATGAGCTGTCGGCAGGGATTCTCCATTGTGTCGAATCGGTCGATATCGAGAGCCTTCCCCGTGCCCCCACCGGCGGCACGGAATGTAATTTCGCGCAGACGACCCAATTCGCGCATTATGTTGGGAGAGTTGTGCGCTGTAACTACATAGATTTCGTTTCCTCCTTTGTTTGTTTTGCGGAGGAATCGGTCCTGCGTAAGTTCTCCTTTGATCAGTTCCAAAGGCACCGGATCGATTATAGGCTCATTCATCGGACTTATTTTCTTTTGAAAGTGAGTATACTAAAGATTGGATGCGTGCGGCAGCCATCCCGTCGGCATCCATTCGGGCCAGCTCATCCCAGGCAATGGGTTTGCCCACGGTGAGAGTGAATGATGCTTTGCGGGCACGGAAAATTTCGCGAGGGAGCAACACCATTTCGTAGTTGAATTTCAGCCCCATACGTTTTCGGAGCCGGGCCATTCGATAGAAAAACTTTGAATTGTTGGCATGGAAAAATACGGGCACCACAGTTCGCTTGTATTCGATGGCCTTGTGCACGAACATCTTGCGCCAAGGCGTGTCGGCCACCCGCCCGTCGTCGCCCAGACGCGAAACCAGGCCTGCGGGATAGATAACGATAGGGTCGTCCGACTCCATGGCCTCCACCAGCTTCCGCGAGGACTCGCGATTCTGTGCGCCATGAGTGTTCACCGGCAGAAAACATTCGCGCAGTGGCTCAACAGCCATCAGGATGTCGTTGACCACAAACCGCGCCGTGCGTCCGTAGTGTCGGCTGAGCCATGCAATCATGGTTACGCCGTCCAGCCCCCCCAACGGGTGGTTGCTCACAAGGACAATACGCGGGTCGGCAGGCAGATTCTCCTCGTTCACGCTGCGGAGCTGCACATCAAGGTCGGCGAGCACCCCTTCGCAAAATTTTGCTCCGCGAGAGGGGAAATTGTTGGCTAACAACTCATTGAGGTCCTTCTGATGGATAATCTTTTCCACAGCACGCACCAGCAATCGGGGTATGTATTTGCTGCGAGCTCCGAGTTTATCCTTCAGAACCTGTCCTACATCGAGTTTTATGGGTTGGCCTCCTTGCATAATAAGTTGCAAATTTACGATTTTTCGACCAAATAAAATAATGAGGGACGTAAAAAAATAATATGGTTGACGAGTCAACTATTTTTGATGGGTGGTTGTTATAATAGCGTATGAAGAAAGAAGATAAACAATATGACGGTCCTGCGTTGGGCTGTAAAGTTGGTCAGGCGTACCAAACAATGCTCAGGCAGTTGTCCGAAGCGCTTGCAGCGGCCGGGTTGGAAATCTCATCCGGTGAGTACCTTGTGCTGCGGGCGGTTTATAGCCGTGAAGGCCTTCAGCAATGTGAGATAGCCGACATGGTGGGCAAGGACAAGGCTTCCGTGTGCCGCACAGTTGCAGCGTTGCAGAAGAAAGGACTGGTAGCCACGCGGGCTGTGAGTCATAAGTGCCTGCGGGTTTATCTTACCGATAAATCCCGAGCCATTGAGCCGGCTATTATGAGCGTGGCAGCCAAGCGGCATCAAGCTCTCGCGGATGCGACCACGCCCGAAGAACTGGAAATCTTCAACCGCGTGTTGGATAAGATTATAAATGAATAATAACTAACTCATATACAGAAAGGAAATATCTATGATTACGCTTACAATTTGGTCTGACTTCGCATGTCCCTATTGCTACATTGGCGAAACGCGCCTTGAAAAAGCGATTGAAAAACTTGGTGTGAAGGACGAAGTGGTAATTGATTACCGCGCCTTCGAACTGGACCCCGAAGCCTCCAAGGAGGTAGTATCCGGCACTCCCGAGCGCTTTGCCAAGAAGTACCGTCTTTCGCTTGAGGGAGCCAAGGAGCAGATTGAACAGATCTCGTCGTTGGGTCGTGAATTGGGTATTGACTTCAACTATGCCACTACTCAATACACCAACACCCGCGATGCTCATCGACTGATGAAATTGGCCGAGGCCAAGTACGACCGCGCAACCGTGGCGCGCCTCAACGAGCTTCTCTTCAAGGCCTACTTTGTTGAAAACCTTGTTCTTGCCGACCACAAGGTGCTTCTGGATAAAGCATTGGAAGCAGGTATGAAAGAGGACGAAGTGAAGGCAGTGCTCGAATCCGATAAATACGATGACGAAGTTCGGTTCGATGAACGCGAGGCCTATATGCGCGGAGTGCACGGTGTGCCGTATATCGTTTTCAACGGAGAATTTGCCGTGCCCGGGGCTTTGACCATGGACGGATTCGAGTCTGCGCTTCAGCGTACTCTCAGACGTGTCAAGGAAGCCAAGGAGGCCGAGGAAGCCACAGGTTCCGAACGTCCCCATCAGTGTGGTCCCGATGGATGTAAGTTACTATAAAATAAACCCACTCTAAAAAAGGAGGATAGTCATGATTCGAGAATTGGAGGTTCAAGGTGTATTCACCGAAAATACCTACTTTTATATCGATGAACATAGCAAATCCGGCTTTCTGATTGACCCCGGAGCACAGGCCGGAATCATCTACGACGTGATTCAGCGCAACGGCTGGAAGATTGAGAAAATCCTGCTCACACACGGACACTTCGACCATTTTGGTGCAGCCGAAGTGTTGCGTGAGAAGTTGGTTGCTCCGATCTACATTTATCCCGCCGACAGCCGCTATCTCACTGATCCGTACCTGAATCTGAGCGGCAATACCGACATGCCGATGACGGTTCCCCACTATGAGGAGCTTACCGACGGTGAGATTATCCGTCTGAAAGCCAACTCGGGCTTCTACCTCAAGGTGATTCATACCCCGGGGCACACACCCGGTTCGGTGACATACTATTCGCCCGAGGAGCACGCAGCATTTGTTGGCGATACCCTCTATCAGCACGGCCCCGGTCTGACAAATTTCCCGGGAGGCAACCGCCGGATACTGGGCGAGTCGATAGTGAGCAAAATCCTGACGCTCCCCGACGACACCGTCCTGCTCTCAGGCCACTCATCGCCTATCACGGTGGAGCAGGAGAAGCGGCTTCTGTTCTGAGGTTTGTTTGCTATTTTGTCATCTTGTCATCTTGTCATCTTGTCAATTTGTCACTTTGTCGAATTGACAAGATGTTTTTAATGGATTCTTTGTAAAATTTGTGTGGGCCGTCGTTTTTGATTACCTTTGTGCTCAAAACCAACTCATGAGAATAAGTGTCCTTTCCATCACCCGCAATGATTTAGCAGGTATCCGGCGCACCCTGGCGAGCGTTCGCGCCCTCGTGCCCTGCGGTAAGGTGGAAGTGGAACACATAGTGGTGGATAGTTCCGACAGCGACATAGCCCCGCTGGTGAAAGCAGCCTGTGGCCGTGATGCGGTGTACAGCTGGACAGCCCCTCGGAAGATTTATCCGGCCATGAACCGTGCCTTGGCACTCAGTACCGGCGAAGTGGTGGGCTTTCTCAACGGGGGCGATGTGTTTGCCGATGCAGAAGCGTTGTGCCGGGTTGCCGATACATTAGAACGCTCCGGTGCGGATTTCGTTCTCTCGGATGTGATTTTCACCGATTCCAAACGATATTATTCCGGCAAGGACTTCACCGTGCGCTCATTAGAGGCCGGGATAGCTCCTCCGCACCCGAGTTTCTATGCCCGCCGGAAGGTCTATGATGCTCTGGGGTGCTACGATGAATCTTACACCGTGGTAGGAGACTTCGAGTTGTTCTGCCGTCTGGCCAAACGGTCGGATTTCGCGGGTGCTTACATTTGCGGTCCTTTTGTGAAGATGGAGTCGGGTGGCACATCGCAGATATTGAAAAATCGCCTCGGGCGCAACACCCTGGAAAAATATCGAGCTCTGAAGACGAATGGCTTGAAAGCGAGTTGGTTGCGTCTTTACTATCGTTTTATCCGTATCATTTATTCGCAATTTTGATGAACGATCAACCATTCAAATTACATGTCTATGCGCCCTACAGCGCTTTCGTGATGCCCTATATCGAGCGCGAACTGCCCGAGGTGGAAGCGGTGTCCGATGCCGGCGATGCCGACCTGGCTGTGATGATTTCACATGTGGATGTTTATGGGTTGAGCCAGGGGGAGGAAGTGCCTGAAACTGCGATGCTGCGCAATTCTTCCTACCGCAAGGAGGAAGAGGAATTTTGCCGTAGGGCAGGAGAGTGTGGAATAATTATCCGCACCGCCGATATTGTGGGCACGGGTATGACGGGTTTTCCGATGGATTTGGCCAAGGCGATAGCGTCGGGGCGCTTTTTCCACTTCCCTGATAATGAAGCGCGCCGCTCGGTGGTCCATGCCAGTGATGTAGCCCGGTTTATAGCCCTGCTGGTGAGCCGAAAAGGAGCTGCTACTCATCGTGAATACAATCTGACCGATATGAGCGATCCCACCATTCACGACATTGCCGAGGCGTTGGCCTACCGGATGGATAACAAGCGTATTTCAACCCTCAGCACCGGTCCTCAGCAATGGATGGGCCGAAAGTGGTACGGGCGAAAACTCTATGCACTGTACACGACTACGGTGACTTACAGCGCTGAGCGGGTAAAGGAAGAATTCGGCTTTGAGCCTGTGCCGGTCACCAAATATCTTCGAACTCATGTCTACGACCACGAGAGCTTATGAATAAATTTGCAGCAACTCTTAAGAGTATCGTCAAAATCGCGCTCCAAAGTAATATTGGCGCGGCTTTCGGAGCTTTGAGGCGTAAAGGTGAGGCCGGTGGGACGGTGGTAGTGATGGCTAATGGTCCGTCGCTGAAAGAGAGTCTTGACTCAGATAGGGATGTTTTTCTCTCTAATCCCTGTATTGCAGTTAATTTCGCACCCATATCTGAAGAATTTTTCATGGTTAAGCCAAGTTATCTTGTACTTGCTGACCCTCATTTTTTCAAACTGCGCGCCGATGATGCCAATCTCTGCAAGCTGCAGGAAGCGATGGCGCGCATTGATTGGGAATTGACCCTATTCGTGCCGGCTAAATTCGCCTCGCAGGCGCGCCGTATGTGGCCCAATGACCATGTGAAGGTGAGCAGATTCAATGCCATCGGCCTCGATGGGTTCGGGTGGTTCAGATATTGGGCTTACAAACATCGGTTGGGGATGCCCAGGCCGCGCAATGTGGCCATTCCCGCGCTGATGATTGCCCTCTGGCTCGGCTACCGGGAGGTGCTTCTGTTCGGTGCCGACCATTCGTGGATGAAAACAATCAGTGTCACCGATGAAAACGAGGTGGTATCCATCCAGCCTCATTTCTATAAGGAGGATAAGCGCGAGGAGGAACGTGTGCGCCATGAATATCGAGGCTACCGCTTACATACTATCGTGGAAAGTTTCGCCGTTGCATTCCGCAGCTATCACGGGATAGAAGAATTTGCCCGGAAAATTGGAGCACGGATTGTGAACCTCACGCCGGGGAGTATGATCGATGCCTTTGTGCGTCGGAGATAAAAGAAAGAGGTTGCTCCTCGCGGGGCAACCCTTTCTTCTTCTAACACTAAATACCTAAAACTTTCGTTTTCTAAAACCTTAGAATGTCAATTTCTTTGATGCGTCGCGAGGATGAACGGGACGCATATGAATAACCTTAAATCAATTACAAATTATCTACAATGTATCTGTAGTGCAAAGATACGGCCTCTAAGTTGCACCAAAGAGGGTGTATCAATGCAATATAATTCAATATTAATCAGTATTTAATTTAAGTAGCTGAAAATCAGTGGTGTTTTATTTTGGCGTGAGTCTGAAAATATAAACAATAATATGTTCATCTCAGACTTATTTTTCAGTTGATGCATCAAAATTGATACTGATGCATCAAAATTAATAGTGTCGCGGGGGTGCCGAGCTCACCCCTGACTCCCCGTCAAAGGGCTGCCAGACGCGACTCGAATTGGTCGCGATCCAGGGCTCGGCTACGAAGGCGGTTGCGGTAGGTGTAGATGGTGTTGACCGACAGATTCAGCACCTGTGCGAGCTTGGCGGTGTCGGTGATGCCGAGCATCAAAAAGGCGGCGATGCGGAGTTCAGGGGAAAGACGCCCGTCTTCCGCTACGGCGAATTGGCGTTCCGGTTTTAGCAGAGAATTTATCTGCGCGTAGAAATCGGGATGGCTGCTGAGGAAGGCTGCGTCGAACTCTTCAAAGAATTTTTCCGAGACTCCCTGAAGGTATGAGCCTGATTCGACATCGGCATAAAGCGCCTTGGCTTGACCGGCTGCCAGTTTGCGAGTGGCGAAGGTATTGAAGTTCTTCAATTCCTCCATGCCTCGGAGTGCCAGGGTGAGAAATCCGGTGTTCATTTCCTTACCGCGCACCAACTCGGCCTCAGCGGCGGATTCACTTAATTTGCTTGATGCCAACTCTTTGCGGCATTTTTGACGGGTGTAGACCGCAAATCCTACAGCCGAGAGTGCCACCACCAGGCAGAGCGCAACGCCTGACCAAACCAACGACTGACGTCGCGCACTCTCATTATTGGCCAGCGTGGTAAGTTGAGCGGCTGTAAGATGGTCGCCTGATTCAGCCAAGCGCACAGAGGCAATCTTCAGCGCCTTCTCGCCTTGCTTTCTTAAATTATTATCTATTAGATAGTTGCCTAATTCGATGTATGTGGAAGGGTCGACTTGCCCGGTTTTAGCCATAGCGTTTGCTGCTCGCAGGAGGTACTCGGCATAGGCATTTTCGTAGGCGGGTTTGTTGCGGTAGAAATTGGCCAGAGCCACGTTGGCGTGGATGTACAGTTCCGGGGCTTCGGTAAGGCTGTCAAGTATTTCGAGATAGGCCCCAGCGGCCAGCTGACGGCGTCCGCGTTGCTCCAAGGTGTAGGCTTCCAGAAAATGTTCGCGCACGTTTTCGCTCAGTTCCACCGGTTTTCCCTTGGGGGCTTTTTTGTGCAGGTCCATATCTTCCCATTGGCGCTCCAACGCCTCCACATGGGGTCGGTTGAGTGCCATCCGTGCCGGTGCAGAGATGCCCAACAGAATGAAAATTAGGAAGATATACAACTTGTGCGACATATTATGATTAGATTTCCGGAAGTTGTTCCGAAGAGTCTTCTTTAGAATTTTGAAGTAATTCCAACAGGCCTCGCCGATTTAGATTGGTGAGTTCTTTGTTGGTGTAATTAAGCAGACCGCGTTGCTGCATCGATTGGAGGGTGGTGTCAAAATAGTGCCTTTGCACGCCGAAGAGCGAACACAGGTCGCGGGCTCGGCAGGAGAGTGTTATGTTTTTGCCCTGAGGTTGTGTCAATGTGGTTACCCAAAAGGCGATTCGTTCCTCCAGCGAGGCCTTTGTGAGGGATAGCATGCCCTCCAAGGCCTTCTGTGCATTCACCGACAGCATGTTCAAGTAGTTGAACATGAACACCTTATCGGAGTAGAGCATGTTCGTGAAATCGGCCTTTGATATTTTGAGAATCGAGGTCGGGGTAAGAGCCATCACGTTAGCGGGCCAGGTGCGTTTCATACCGAAGAGGAAGTCGGGGGCAAGTACCGCCGGGCCTTCAAAGGTCTGCGAAATGGCGAATGTCATGCCTTCGTTCACCTTGGTTGAGCGCACCGAGCCGTTGAGCACGAAGGTGATGTGCTCATAGGGGTCGTCCTTACGGGCTATCATTTCGCCCGCAGGGTATTTTAGAAAATGGAACTTGCTGATTTCCACGGCCTTTGAAATTCCTTGGTACGAAATTCCTTTGAACAATGGCAGTTCCATCAATTGCTCAAACATTGACATTTCGATGATGTGTTTTATGTTGAGGAGCGGGGAGCTCCGTTATGTTAGTCAGACTAAAATATAAACGCCTCTTGTGTGCTTAAAGTTTAGAGTGTGTTTACTTTGAAATCAAATTAATAAAGAAGGGTTTGTATTATATTTTTTGATTTCACCACAAAGAATCTTTTGGGCGCTTTTTCAAAATTTCATCAGTCGCAATGCCCGCATTGCTCTTTCTTCAATTTTGAAAAATCACTCCAAAATCTCTCTTTGTGCTAAAATCATTTAAAAGTAATCACACTCTTAGATTTTTTATGCTTTCATTTTGCGGTATAGCTGGAAGGAATTGATTGTGTTCTGCCAAGCAATATATGCCGCCGGTCCGATAGAGCAAATCGGGTCGAGATATGTCAGGGCCATCCAGATTGCCAGCACCGTATTCTTCTGCGCCAATCCTTGTCCGGCCGACACGGGGTCGTTGTTCAGCTTGCCGATTCGGCGACCTACCTTGAACTGGATAACGCACACTATTCCGGCAATGATTGCCATCGACACCATTTCGGGGATTCGGTCGGCCGGTTCGGAGAGCATGAAGCTCACTGAGCGTCCCACAACGACGAACAGACTCACCGCCCAGAGGTAGAACGACACGCTTTGCACTCCGCTGATGGCTTTGTGTACTTTGGGGGCAAAGGCGTTAAGTATCAAGGCGATAAGTAAAGGTAGGATAATCAAGGGACCAACCTGCTTGATAATCAGCAGAAATTCTTCCCAGAAAGAGAGTTCATTTGCGCCCGATCCTACCCATATGAACAATGCCGGGGCTAACAGAGCCGTGGCCAGGTTGCTGATGATTGAGTATGATGCCACATAAGCGATGCTGCCACCGAGCATACCGGTTACGACCGGAGCTGCTGTGGCCGTGGGGCACAGCACGCATATGAATGCCGATTGCGCTACCGGAATGTTGAGCGGCCTCAGACCCACATAGAGCAGGATTGCACCCACAATCTGGAAGGCCAGGAGCCACCATATGGTGCGGTCAAGGCGAAATTCGCGCGGTTTGACNCGNCAGAACGTAATCAGTAGCATCGTGAAAATCAGATAGGGCACGATTCCCTGAATCTTGTTGATGGGACCGTGGAAGAGAATTCCNCCCACCATGGNTATCGGAAGCATCCAGGGCTTCAGTTTCTGACGAAATANNGCTGCTTTCATAACTTATCAAAACGGAAAAAGAAGAGGTAGCACCATCACCATGATGATGCCGAGAATAAGTTGCAGNGGAGCACCCACTTTGAGGTAGTCGGCAAAGGTGTAGTTGCCTGCNGGCATTACCAGTGCGTTGGGAGGTGTTGAAAAGGGCGAGGCGAAGCAGAGGCTTGCGCCATAAGTAACGGCGAACAGGAAGGGCAGGGGATTGACACCTANAGCCACGGCGCTTTCGAGGGCTATGGGGGCGAGCAACACTGCGGTGGCNGTNTTGCTNATGAACAGTGTCATTACCGAGGTGGTGAAATATATACCTGCCAACACCGGCAGNGGACCCATCGAGCCCAANGCGCCCACCAGACCATCGGCCACCAGCGCTGAAACACCNGTCTTTTCGAGGGCGAACGACATNGGCATCATGGCTGCGATGAGCACCGTACTTTCCCAGTTTATCTTTTTGTAGGCATCGTCCACATTTCNGAAACAACCGCACAGCACCATCAANAGNGCCGCTATCATCACCGAGTANNCCGGCGGAATGATGTCCACCACCAGGCTGACAACCATTGCAATCATAATGGCTGCGGCCAGCGGAGCCTTATAGTCCAAGGTGACTTTGGATGCTTCGGCCAGGGGTTGCCCTAACACCACCCAGGCTCCGTTGTCGGTGTTGAGGCCATCGATAGCNCTCCANGAGCCCTGCACTAACAACACATCTCCACCCTTGATTGGGGTAGANCCCAAATCGGTGGTTATGTAATTATGATTTCGACGGATGGCAATTACGCTCACGCCGTACATCTTTCGGAATCCGATTTCCTCCACTGTTTTGTTGATGATCGGCGACCGGGGCATGAGCACGATTTCGGCTAATCCGATATCGTAGAACTCCATGCTTTGAGGCTCGTCCTTATCAATNTCAAAATCAATGTNGTAAGCNGCAGCGAAAGCCTCGATATCGGCAACATCGCCACGAATGTAGAGNACATCGCCACTCTTAATTACNGTTGAAGGACCGGGGGCNTACTGNGTGAGGCGTTTCAGGAGTCCTTTTGAACGAGTGCGTCGCACNTCGAGNACTTCCAGGCCATACTTTCGACGAAGGTCAAGGTTGGCCAGAGTAAGNCCGCAGGCNGTTGAACTCCGTGGCACTTCCATCTTGAACATGCCGGAATTGAGNCCATATTCTTCCACCATATCCTGGAGGGTTTTGGGCCCGTTGGNAGATTGTCCTTTTTGACTTCCTTTCTTGGTCAAAAACCATTTGCTCAGGAATATAAGNAACNCNGTGCCGCATACCNCACAGATAAGACCGCCGGGNAGGAATGTAAAAAATGAAATAGGCCCGTGGNCNGCTTCCTCCCACACNTCGGCNATGACAAGGTTGGGNGGAGTACCGATCAGAGTCATCATTCCACCCATGCTTGATGCAAATGCCAGTGGCATGAGAAGTCGTGAAGCGGAGATGCCGCTGCCGGCTGCCATACTCACAACTATAGGCAGCATTAGAGCAACCGTGCCCGTGTTGCTCACGAAGGCTCCAATNAGCGAAGTNCCTCCCATCACCAGCAGGAAGAGGCGCAACTCGCTTTTGCCGGCAAGGGCGATGATGCGGGCGCCTATCATTTTGGCAAGACCGGTGTTGAAAATGGCTCCACCGACAACAAAGAGCCCTACCATCATAATTACNATAGGATTCGCAAATCCGCTCAGGGCTTCCGAGGGCGTGATGATACCGCCAACAGCGAGAATNAGNAGGGCAATCANCGANACCACATCTGCGCGAATCTTCCCCCACACGAAGAAGACAGCTGCGAAAAGAAGTGTGAATAATGTGAGAACCATCGGTTTTNCTTTTTGAACCGCAAAGTTACGAAAAATATGCCCTAAAAACAAACAAGGCTCCTTCTCACGAAGGAACCTTGAAGTGTTTTAAAAATAAATCTTAAAACAATTACATAACTAACATAAAACACATTTATCTTTGACTTAGAGAGAAAGTATGGTCGAGGCCTTTGTCGTCAAAGGCGCACGAGCAATCGTCAAAAAGTCCAATGAGATGCATTAAGTACTAACAATCTATACTAACCCTAAAACTGAATATAATCGTGTAATGTCTTTCGACGATGCAAAGTTACAACCTCCGTCAACCCCTTTCCAACCCATTTGAGAACCGTGTATAAACAAAAATCAGGTGTCNTAATGGCTAAATGTCAGATTGTCAATNNGATAAGTTTNCGGCATTTTCGCAGAAATATAAACCNCGTTAAGNCCCNGAAAAATAAAAAAAGNGTGAGGTTTNTCTNAAACCCCACTCTTTCCNTNNNNAAATATTAATCTTCAATGGTTATCACCCCGCGGATGCAACCTGAATCTGAATTTCCTTGACTTGGGTAATTGTAGTCGTATGATGAAGCTAAACTCCCCCCGGTAAAGTATTGCAGGTAAATTTGGTAATTATAGGATTCATCATATGCTGTGCATGTCATATAACGCTCGTATTTGGAGAAAGGAGCCCCAATCTTTGATAAGATATAATTTATATCAGAGAACTTTAGGCTTATGATTTCAGCCTGTTCCTTTGTAGGAAGAATGTCTGAATATAGCCTCATAGCCATATCTTTACTAACATATCCTGAGTTTTCGTCTTGAAGTTTGATGATGAATTTTTGATCTTTCACAAATACAGCTAATCCTTCGATTTCAAAACCGCCCAATTCNGAATCGTCAGGAGACATATAAACTCTAACTCCATCTAATTTTACGGCGACTTTTAAATCGTTTGGGTTCGACCATAGAATCATTTCATCTTCAATAGGTTTTACACCNCGAATACATCCGGTATCTGAATTACCCTGGCTNGGGTAACTGTAGTTGTATGATGAGGCTAAGTCACCCCCTGTAAAGTACTGCAAATATATCTGGTAATTATAAGAACCACTATATGCTGTGCTGGTCATATACCGATTGGACCTTTCAAATAATTCCCATCTAAGGTTGGATAATGCATTNTTGATATCATAGGCGCGTGCACTGATTACAGAAGCTTGGTCCTTATCCGGAAGAACATTTTCATAATATTTCATCGCGTATTGTACCGGTATATCATTATTCTGTATCAAGTACGGTGAGATGATGAAGTTGCCCAAGGCTGAGAGTACGGTAAGACCTTCGACTGTGTAGCCGGTCAGGTTTGCGTTTCGGTATTGTTCGGTGCTGAGGTAGTAACGGGTGTCGTCTTTCCATACTGCTACTGACAGGTCGAGCGGCTTTGTGGAATAAATAGTAGTTTCGGTGTTGTCGCCATTTTCTGTTTCGTCAGGATTGGTTGAGAAGCCTGACGCCTCATAGAGGGTATTGATGAATCCTTTGGCGTTGGATTGGGCGGTTGCAAATTGTTCGCCCAGCGAGTTGGAGCAGTCAAGCACCAGCATGATGGCGGCGGAACTACGCTTATTTTCGATATCGGAGTTCTCGGTTTTGTCGAACTCGGAGTTAATCTGCCAAGTTGAATTTGAGGTGATGTAAGTCCATTCGTCGGTGAACTCGCTCTTAATGAGGACATTGTTGTCAGTGCGAACTTTCTCGAAAGTGAAAGTGACAAAGATACCATCGACCTTGCCCTTTACCGATGAGCCCGATTCCGATTTGAGGCCGTGATACTCGATGTTGTCGAGCGACTTTTCCTTGAGGTTGAACTCACCTTCAAGATAAAGGCCGGAATTTGCAGCATCTTTCACGTTGTCGAATGTGAAGCGCACTTTAGTGCCGTTAGCCAAGCCCGGGATGGTGAGGTTAATGGTCTGAACGTAGTTGCTGGAAGATAGTTTTTCGGCGATTTCCTGGAATTTGGCATTCACTTCCGACATACTTGTAACTTCGGTGGCATTTTCATCGGAAGAAGCGAGTTTGCGTAGGTTATCGCGGAAAGTGGCGATGTCTTTCACGTCGTCGGCCTTGAGACCGATGCTGTAGGCTTCAATGTTTTGTCCGGAGATAGTTTCTTCCTGAATACGCTTTTGAATCGCATCGAGGTATTGGTCATTGCTTTCATAAGTACTGTTCATCATGAACGAACCCTGGTCCAGACCATCGGTAAAGGTGACTAATGCAACGGTTGAAACATCCGATGGCAGGGTGGTTTCCTGCATAATATTGAGTGCCTCGTCCACGGCATAGAACTGGAGGGTACCGTTCTTCATGGTCAATCCATCAATGAAGCCATTGAATCCGGAGAGCGAGGCCTCGTTCAATAATAGAACCGGATATTTGTAAAGTTGCTGGTTGAAAGCGTTGAATCCGAGGTAGATGCCGCTTTCGAGGCCGTTATCGGGTAATGCGGCTGACACAGAGGCCGTATAGCCGCTTTCAACACCTTCAATCACAGCTTTTACGCGGTAGAAGTTAGAACCTTTGAGCGGATTTTCATCGGTATAACTTGTAGCGGTGAGACCCTTTGCAATCTGAGTGAAGCTCACGTTATCGGGAGAGCGGTACACATCGTATGTAGCGCCTTCTACGGCACCCCACTTGATGGTGATTGAAGTGGCAGATACAGTGGCATTTACGTTTTCGGGAGCTGAGATGACATCTTGTATTTCGATATAGTCAATATCCTCAATGTTGTGCTCCTGAATAATTTCGCCGTCTTTGAAAATGCGGAGAACTTTATCCTGCTTAGCCCAGGCCATCATGGTAACAAGGCACACCAGGACGAAAATGATTAGTTTATTGGTTTTCATAGGGATTATTTTACAAATTTGATTTTTTGTGTTCCTGTTTCGCCGGTTGCTACTGCAACGTAAACTCCCGGAGCTAAGGTTGCGAGCGAAACACCCTCACCGCCACGCAGTTGTGTGTGGCATACGAGGACTCCGTTAATATTGAACACTCCCACCGCATAGGTGTTCTCATCGGTCGATTCAACCTTAAGTGTTGATGTTTCAGCCTCATAGACCAGCGATAAGTCGGTGGCTGCGACATCGTCAAGCCCGGAGGCCTGGGCCAACCCCACTTCGAGGTGGTGATAGGCTGAATAGAGCAGTTCTACATTGTCGCTTGGGTCTTTGGAGTTGCTCACCGTCATGGAGTTCTCCCCGAATGTTATGCGGTTGTACCGTGTCAGGTCCAACGCATATTCCTTTCCGGCCGCCCCGGAGAAGATGAGGCAGGGAGTTCCATCTTCGGCTGCGATACTCGTTGCAGACCCGATGCAACAAAGAAGTGCTACTAAAAGCTTTCTTTGCATAGATTAGGAAATGTGTGTCCACTATAGGCGCTCCTGAGTCGTGGGATGGGTAAAAATAAAAAGCGTGAGTGCCTGTATCTTTTGCCCGTCCTGCAGTGGAGGCTCTGGTAAGCCCATCTCAGTAGAACGGACAACACAGAAGCCTCACGCAGAATATGTAAACACACCGACAAGCGGCGCTCTCGCGCTACCGTCGGAATAATATATACATATCCAAAGGCATCTATCGTTGTCTCATCCTTGACTGAGATTGAAATTTACCAGATTTCCACTGCCAAGTCAGAGCGTCGGATAAACGCTTCAATAAAATGTCTGCAACCCGCCCACTTACCCTAACCGGGCTTCTGCTAACGGTTTGCAGCACAAAAATATGAAAAATTTATTAGTCGTGCAAGAGCGGTGATGAAAAAGTGATTTTTCATCAATTTAGATTCTCCGATTTAGATTCTACACCGGTACTTACCTATAAAAAATTACAGGCCGGAGGGGATTTGCATTATGGTGTCTTCGAAGGTTTCTTTGTCGATTGCCCGGGCTTTGAGGCGGTTGCGGTAGGCATAGATGGTGTTGAGGGAGTAGTTGAGCATCTGGGCAATGCGTGAGCTTTCGGTGATACCGAGCCGCATGAAGGCCAGTATTCGCAGGTCGGTGTTGAGTTGCTCGTCGTCGCGCAGTTCGATTTGACTGTCGGGGCGCAGCAGTGCGTTGACCTGCGCCACGAAGTCGGGGTAGATGTGGAGGAACATGTTATCGAACACGCTGAAGAAGTCGGCACTTTGTTCTTCGACAAATTTTCCCGATTTGGTGAGTCGGTATAGCTCGTCGGCTTGTCCGGCGGCGAGTTTGCGGTTGGCGATTTTGCAGAACTGGTTGAGCTTGTCCATGTATATGGAGCTCAGTTCCAGGAATCGGCTGATGTACACTTCCCGGGCTTCGGATTCGAGGCGTAGTCTTGATTGGAGCTGACGCATGTGCACCATCCGTCGGAGCAGAGCGATTGTGAGTCCTACCAGAATCAGCGTCATGATTACGAACACGGCCAATGCGATGTAGGTTGCGGTCTGTATTCGCTCCATCTGGTGCATATATGTTTCCTCAATCAGCGGGAGGGAGGTGGCGGAGTCGATCATTCGAACCGGAGCACCACATTCCACGGCATTGCGCAGGGCCGTGGAGAGGTAGCGGTAGGCTCTGCGGTTATCGCCCAAGAGTTCCATGCGGGCGCCTAATTCCTGAAGCGACAGCACTTCGCGGGTGGCCGAGCGGACATCGGCATCGGCGGAAACGGCCAGATAGTAGATGTAGTCGTCCGAATCGGGGTCGCCCTTGGTGAGTTCGGCCAGATGGTGGGCTGTTTTGGCGCGGATGCTGAGATCGTGGGTCTGGTCCAGAATTTCCTCGAACAGAACCTTAGCCATAGGTTGCCGACCCGTAGAGGCGTAGTATTCAGCTAAATTGTACTTGTGCCAGGGATCGTCCTCATCCATCGCCGCGAGATTGCGCTTTTGGAATTGCAAGCTCCGGTGCATATGGTCGGCATGCCGGCGGGGACTTCGGATGTAGAAGTCGGCGGTGTAGCGGTGCATCTGACGTCCGGCTTCGAGGTAGGAGGTGAGGTCATCGCCGGAAATTGTGGTTGAATCCACCATTTGGTAGAGTCGTTCTGCATCCTCGAATATGCCGGTCAGGGGCAGCAGCGCTGCGGTTTTCCAATAATAACGAGGTAGCCGGTCGGGCCCGGCATGGTTCATCCCGATGGTAAGGTAGTGCAGGGCAGAGTCGTTTTCGAATCCGCGGTAGAGGTTTACGATGTTCAGAAGCAGCTCGGGGTCAGGATTATCGATGTCGAGTTCGCTCACCAGAGAGTCAATTTTGGCCTGACGTGCAGCAATGAAAGCGCCACGGGAATTCAGGCTTTTGTCGAGCGTCGAGAGGGCCTCGGCCGTGCGTTTGCTTACCCCTGCGGGGAGGAGCAGCCCCGGAAGTGCGAAAATGAGGATGAGGATTAATTTTCTCATTTAAGTTGCTCTTATAAATTAGTTTAAATTGAATTTTTAAGAGCTACTTAAAGAAATTAGCGATGTCGGCGCTGCGCAGAGTTGTGATGATGGTGAGCCCGTCGGGGGTGAAAGCCGGGTCGGACGAGCGGAACAGGTCGGCCACCAGGGCATCCATTTCCGCCTGGCTCAGAGCGCGTCCGCTGCGGATTGCGGCGCTGCGAGCCATCGAAAGCGCCACCGGGCGGCTGTAGACTTCGGCATCGGTGGAGTTGAGCTCCTCCAGTTCGTCGAGGATTTTGCGGAGTACTTCGTGAGGATTGGCATTTCCCAGTAATCCCGGAGCGGCAGTGAGTTGCCATTCGTCACCCCCCGCATTTGCCACTTCGAAGCCCAGTTGCCTGAGAAGTTCCACGCGCTCGGGCATTGTGGCGATTTCAGAGGCCGTGAGTTCGATGGATTCGGGGAAGAATAATTGCTGGGCGGCCACTTCGCCTCGCGTAATTTCATTGAAGAAGCGGTCGAAGAGCACGCGCACATGTGCCCTGTGCTGTGATATTATCATAAGTCCTGCCGGAGAAGAACCTACGATATATTCGCCGTGGAGCTGAATGTAAGCTCCGGCCGATGAGACGGATACAACGGATTCGGGTGTGGTTTGAGGTTTGGCGCCGTTGCCGGATGAGGGGCGCAGGAGTTCCTGATCAAGGTCGAGCGTGGCGGCTGAGGGGTCGGGGGCTTCCTGAGCTTGCGAACGGTCGCGCGTGAAGCTGTCGAAAAGCTGGTCCCAATCGCGCACAGGGGCTGCCGGGCGGTATCCGCTGAAGCCGCCGGACCCGGTGTTGCCGGAGGAGGGTCGGAAGGGGTTGAATTCTGCCGAGCCTCCCGTTTCGGGCATCGCAGCAGTATTGTCCGGTTGGAAAAGCGGTATCTCCGTGGCATCTTCCGAGTCGAAATCGAGAGCGCCGGCGGCCTGGGTTTTGCCTAAAGTTTCGCGCACGGCGGCGGCCAATATCTGCCATATGGCCTGCTCGTTTTCAAACTTTATCTCGTGTTTCTGAGGGTGGATATTAACATCGATGGAGGCCGGATCCACATCAAAACTGATGAAGTAGGAGGGCTGAGAATCGGCGGGTATAAGATTCTCGTAGCTTTTGAGGATGGCCTTGTGGAATAGCGGATGGCGCATGTGGCGGCCGTTGACAAACAGATACTGCTGAGCGCCGCGTTTCTTGGCATAGCGTGGCATGCCGATAAAACCGGAGATTTTTACGAGCGACGTTTCGGTGCCGATGCTTGAAATTTGGCCTTCGAGGTTTTTGCCGAAGAGGTCGCAGATTCGCTGCTTGAGGCTTCCGGCCGGGAACTGGTGCATGGTCACGTCGTTGTGAATGAGCGTGAAGTCGATGTTGGTGTTGACCAGTGCGAGGCGTTCGAACTCACGCAGGATATGCCCTAATTCGATGGAGTCCTTTTTGAGGAAACGTCTGCGTCCCGGCAGGGCATAGAAAATGTTTTTCACCATCAGATTGGTTCCGGAAGCACATGCACAGGGCTCCTGACCGTCGAACTGACTTTGAGAAATCATCAGGCAAGTGCCCACAGTGTCGTCGTGTCGCTTGGTGCGGAGCTCAATTTGAGCCACGGCGGCAATGGAAGGCAGAGCCTCACCGCGGAAGCCCATGGTGTGGAGGGAGAAGAGGTCGTCGGCGCTGGAGATTTTGCTGGTGGCATGGCGTTCGAATGCCATTCGGGCATCCTTGGGGCTCATTCCGCACCCATCGTCGATTACCTGAATGAGCGTACGCCCACCATCTTTAATGTTGATGGTGATGTGGCGAGCGCCCGCATCAACGGCATTTTCAACCAATTCTTTGATTACTGAGGCCGGACGCTGAATTACCTCGCCGGCCGCTATCTGGTTGGCCACCGAGTCGGGTAAAAGTCGGATTACATCGCTATTCATATTCCAAAATTACGAATTTTATGTCGGTGGTACAAATAAACATATCAACAACTTGCCAACAGTGTTGGCTCGAAAAATAACTAAAAAAACGCCCTTTGGGGCGTTTCATTTATTCTCCGAGGTATGCCTTGAGGAGTTTGCTTTTCTGTCCTTTGAGGTGTCGGATGGCTTTTTCCTTGATTTGGCGCACACGTTCGCGAGTGAGGTCGAACTTGGCTCCGATTTCTTCGAGCGTCATTTCCTGGTATCCGCCGATTCCGAAGAACATCTTGAGGATTTCGCGCTCGCGTTCGTGGAGCTGCCTCAGTGCGCGGTCCACTTCGTTTGAGAGTGACTCTTGGTTGAGGCCTGCGTCGGCCATGGGGGAGTCGTCGTTTGCCAGCACGTCCAGCAGCGAGTTGTCCTCACCTTCAACGAAAGGTGCATCCACCGAAACGTGACGTCCGGACACCTTGAGCGTGTCGGCAATCTTTTCCACGGGCACGTCGAGCGTTTCGGCGAGTTCTTCAGCAGAGGGACGGCGTTCGTTTTCCTGCTCGAATTTGGAAAGCGCCTTGCCGATTTTGTTGAGCGAACCCACCTGGTTGAGCGGCAGACGCACGATTCGCGACTGTTCTGCCAGGGCCTGGAGGATGCTCTGGCGAATCCACCACACGGCATAAGAAATGAACTTGAAACCGCGTGTTTCATCGAATCGCTGAGCGGCTTTGATAAGGCCTAAATTTCCTTCGTTAATAAGGTCGGGCAACGACAGACCCTGATTCTGGTACTGTTTTGCTACGGAAACCACAAATCGCAGGTTGGCGCGGATGAGCTTGTCCAGAGCTTTCTGGTCGCCGTTCTTGATGCGTTGGGCGAGCTCTACCTCATCGTCGACCGACACAAGTTCCTCGCGGCCAATCTCCTGGAGGTATTTGTCCAGCGATTTATCGCGGGTGGTGATGGATTTTGATATTTTGAGTTGTCTCATACTACAATAGGTAATTAGTGTTTTGAATAGATTAGAATAACGTTCCCTGAACGGGAATGGTTTTATTGTCCTAAGTATGATTTGAGCAGCTGGCTGCGCGAGCCTTTAAGGCGTCGGATGGCTTTTTCCTTGATTTGGCGCACACGTTCGCGGGTAAGGTCGAACTTGGCTCCGATTTCTTCGAGGGTCATCTCCTGATATTCACCGATTCCGAAGAACATCTTGAGGATTTCGCGTTCGCGGTCGGTGAGCTGCCGGAGGGCACGTTCCACCTCATTCGAGAGCGATTCCCGGTATAGGCCGGCGTCGGCCATGGGGGAGTCGTCGTTGGTGAGCA
>JAAVGX010000024.1 GCA_014800065.1 Bacteroidales bacterium
CTTCTTCTCTCCCGAGCGTCACCACTCGAAACTTGCAAGTCGCTCTGGGGTTCGTCGGCAACTACGTCCCGTATGGACTTTCACCACAGATGTATGACATGCCCGTCATACTAAAAAAGCTGCGCCGGAAGCACTCGGCGCAGCTTTTATGCTTGTCTGCGTGTGATTATTTGCCTACGATGGCACGGAGAGTGGTGGGAATGTCGATGTTATTGTTGAAGCTCTTGAAGCGGTCAGCACCAACGCCGATTGCAAACACGGGAACAGGGTTGGCCGAGTGGCTGGTGGTGGTGAAGCCGAGACCGTTGGCTTCGTTGAGTACACGGAATACTTCTACGGCAAAGGCGTTGAAGTTGGCGTACAGGGTTTCCTGGTCGGCTGTGTTACGCTTTTCGAAGGTGTCGTCGAAGAGGGTTTTGAGCTTTTCGGTCTGCTCGGGAGTTATTTTTATGTGTGAGTAGAAGCCCAGATTTTCGGTCAGGTACTCTTTCATATCTTCCCAGGTGTATACACGGCGAGATTTCAGCAGGCCCTTGCAGTAGTTGTTGAAGGAATCCTTGGAAATGCGCTGGTAGTCGATGTTGGGCAGGCCGCCACCGGCACCGCGGGGATGCACGATGCTCATGCCGCCGGTGTCGTGGTCGGCGGTGACTACAATGAGGGTTTCATCGGCGTGTTGCTTGTAGAACTCAAAGGCCAGAGCAAGAGCCTGGTCGAAATTGAGAACCTCCTTGATTGCAGCACCACCGTCGTTGGCATGGAGCGCGTGGTCAATTTCACCACCTTCAAACATCATGAAGAAGCGTTCGGGGCTGGTGCGTTCGAGGTGGTCGATACAAGCCTGAGCGAGCATTGGCATGGTCAGCGCTCCGGCTACGGAGTCGATGGTGTAGTTGATGCTCCAATCCTGGAAGCCTTCGGGGTTGAGCACCACCACGCGGTCGTTTTTGATTTCCTTCAAGCCTTCGGGACCACGCACAATCTGCACGTTGTTGTCCTCGAACACCTTAGTGATTTCGGGCTGCCCGTCGGCTGCTTTACCACGGAGTTCGGCACCGGCAATGAATTGATAACCGCTGGTGGCCATCTGCTCGTCGATGGGGTAGAACATCTTGCGGTTGGGTACATGGGCGTAGAAAGCCGCCGGAGTGGCATCATCGGGAGCGCAGGAGGTCACGATACCGATGCCATAGCCTTTCTGCATAAAGTCAACAGCAACGGACTGCACGTTTACAGAGTCGGGATTCATACCCAGCATGCCGTTTTTGGTTTTGGTGCCGGTAGAAAGAGCGGTGCCGGCAGCGGCAGAGTCGGTGATGATGTCGCTGGCGGAGTAGGTCATGCACCAACCCACAACCGGCATCTGCATCATCGTCAGAGGATTGTCGTTTTTGAGAATAGTGCGGTTGTAGGTCTCGGCTGCCACTACAGGGCCCATACCCATACCGTCGCCGATGTAGAAGAAGATGTACTTGGGAGCTTCTTCGGCCGATACGGTCACTGCAGCCATCAGGCCGGCAGCGGTGATAATGTGTTTAAGTTTCATTTATATGGTGATTTTAGAATTGGTTCGGTGTGGTTAATTGTTGATTAAGGCAATTATGGCATCGGCAATGCGCCGGTTGTTGCACAGACGTGGAATTTTACGTTGTCCACCGAGTTTGCCCGTTGAGGCAAGCCAGCGGTTGAAGGTACCTAAAGGCACGCTCACCAGTTCGGGGGGAGCCAGGAAGATTCCCCCGGCACGCTTGGCCTGATAGTCGGAGTTGAGGCGTTGCAACTCGGCATCGAGCACGGCGGCGAAATTCTCCATACCCCCTCGGGGCGGACGATTCCACTCGATGAGCCACTGATGATGTCCCTTTGTGCCACAACCGGCAAAAACCGGCGCGGCAGTGTAGTTGGCCGGAGAGGCATCTGTGGCAGCACAGGCGTGCGCTATGGCTTTGTCGGCATTCCATACCATCAATTCCTCGCCAAAGGCATTGATGAAGGCGCTGGTACGCCCGGCGATACTTATTCTCAGAGGTTCCAACGATTCTATTCGTACCGTATCGCCCAACGAGTAGCGCCAAAGTCCGTTGGAGGAGGTGATGATGAGTGCGTAGGTGTGTCCTTGACGAACCTCCCATGCCGGGACGGGGGTGTCGCCTCCGAGTGGAAGAAATTCAAAGAATACATCACGGTCCACCAAGAGGCGCATCGACCCCGGTTCAAGGGTATCCTGCACAGCAAAAAAGCCCTCAGAGGCGTTGTAGGTCTCCAGATAGTGCATCTTGGAAGGATCGGTCATGGCACGGTATTGCTCGCGGTAAGGCCCGAAGGCTATGCCACCGTGGAAAAATACCTCGAGATTGGGCCACACGTCGTGGATTGTCGTTGCTCCGGCACGTTCAATCACACCTTGGAGCACGGTCATGAACCACGATGGAACGCCGGAAATATTGGTGATGTCGGCCTTGAGAGAGGCTTCGATTAGAGCCGGGAGTTTGCGATTCCAGTCCGCCATCAGAGCTATATCCTTCGCGGGTACGCGGAACAGGGCTGCCGGACCGGGCATACTGTCGATGAGGTTGGCCGAAAGGTCGCCTACGGTTACCCCGGAAGGGACGTCGGCCAATTCGTTGGCGAAACTTCCTCCGAGAATAAAACTGCGTCCTGCAAAGATACGGCTTTCCGGATTGAGGTTGAGGTAGAAAGCCACCACGTCAGCGCTTCCGGCGAAGTGGTTGTGCTTTAATCCACGCCCGGTGACGGGAATATACTTGCTNTTACCGCCTGAAGTGCCGGAGGATTGNGCGAAGTGCTTTGTCACCCCGGGCCACAGCACATCGGCGCGTCCCTCAACCATNGCCATCACATCTGCGCGTATGTCTTCGTACTCCACGATGGGTACACGAGCGGCGAACTCCTCGTATGAGTTGATGTAGCCGAACCCGTGNNGACNNCCTACGGCNGTGGCACGCGCGGCTTTCAGAAGCCGTTGCAACTGGTTGCGCTGCACACGTTCNATGCCCTCCAAATCGGCCCAAGCACGGGTGGCGTGGGCACGACGCACGAAAAACGGGCGGACAAGTGGCGTGAAGTTCATTCGCTTCCCTGGGGTTAATTACCTAAATTCTCAAGTTCGTCGAGCACCTGGCTCAGTTCTTCCTCGGTGCGTGTGAGGCGCTTACGGCATTCCTGAAGTAGTTCGGAGGCTCGGCGGGTTCGTGCCGCCAAGGTGTCAACATCGCAGGAATCGGAGCGAAGCGAGGCAAGTATCTGCTCCAACTGTGTCAGAGCTTCATTATAGGTAAGGTCGTTGAGTTCTTTTTCCATAATCAATTATCAATTTTGGAGAGAGTGGGCTTGCCTTCGGCAAAAGTTATTTCTACCACATCGCCTGCTTTGAGTTCGGCGGAATTGGTGATTGCACGGCCATTGAGGCGTGTGATGGAGTAGCCTCGCCGAAGGGTAGCTTCGGGCGAAAGCAGGGCGAGTGTTTCTTCTATGGCTTTCAGGCGCATGTCATTGCGTGATGTCACGTTGCCGGCGGCGGACGCTATGCTTTGCGCAAAGGCGGTTCCGATGCGCTGGCGGTTGCGCTCGATGATGNTTCGGGCAGCTGCCGCAAGGCTACGGGTGTAGGTGTTGCCGATGCGTTGGCGGTTAGTTTGGATAACGTTGGTGGCAAGCGCCGGAAGCAGTCCCTGATAGTATGCCAACTGATGACGGGCACCGGCAATGCGTTCGCGGGCNGCCTCAAGTATGTCGGCGCCAACTTGCAGAAGGCGCCCGTAGGCTTCGCCGACGGTGTGCAGAAGCAGTTCGGCGGCCGCTGTTGGGGTCTTTACGCTTTTGCGTGCTATAAAATCGAGTACAGTCACATCGCGCTCATGACCTATACCCACAACNACGGGCAGGGGGAACTGAGCNACATTGGCAGCAAGGTCGTAGTTGTCAAAGCTGGCCAGGTCGCTCACCGCACCACCGCCGCGTATTATGACCACGCAGTCGAACTCATCGGCGCGCTCCATAATACGTTCCAAAGCGGCTATCACTGCCGGGGCCGTGCGGTCGCCCTGCATGGCGGCCTCGAAGAGGGTGGTGGTGAAGCGCAGACGAGACGGATTGAGGTGAAGATGCTTGAGGAAATCTCCGTAGCCGGCGGCCCCGGCGGCGGAAATCACAGCCACGCGTACCGGAAGCACGGGCCACTGCAGAGACTTGTTCAGCCCCGCAACACCTTCGCGCTCAAGTTGTTGTAGAATCATGTTGCGTTTGCGCACGAGGTCGCCGGCAGTGTAGTCGGGGTCGATATCGGTAATNACAAGGCTCAGACCATAGATGGGATGGAAATTCACTGTGGCACAAACCATTATCTTCATATCCGACCGCAGATGATTGCCCGTGGCAGCGGCAAATCGCGCCGAAAGACGCGCGTAGTTGTTAGCCCAGATTACGGCGCGAGCCTTAGCCTGAACGGCATGGGTGTCGGGGTCCTTCTGCAGGAGTTCCATGTAGCAGTGTCCACCGGATACGCGCAGGTCCGATGTCTCGGCAGTAACCCATACATCTGATAGCCCGGGTGTCGACGAGATGGCACGTCCGAGCCTGAGGTTCAGTTCCTTAAGTGTTATAGGCTCAGTGGGCATCATCGGCGTTTCAGTTCTACGAAGCGGTCGTTTTTCACAACACCGTGCACTTGCTTGCGCATGAGTTTTGCGGCTTCGGGAAGTTCGTCGGCAGGGTAATATTCGGCGGTGTTATCGGTGAAGATAAACGCATTATTGTCAGGGTCATAGGAGGCGGAGATGAAAATCATTTCCGGCATAGGTAATTCTTTGAGTGCCTTGATGTTGTCCTTTCCCGCCATCATTTCCACCCCGGGCATTTCAATAGAGCGGGGGTTGGAATAGTCCTTGTTCATGAGGGTGATGCTACTGTCGTGGACAGGTGTTTTAACTGTTTCGATGAGCGCTACAATGGTGTCGTTTCCGGCCTTGACTACAGCAATTTCAACTGTGGCGTCGCGTGAAACCTGCATAAGTATCCGGTCAGGATGGTTGGACAGGATGCGAGCTTGGCCTCCCAAGCCCGTTTTCGAGGCTGTTTCGAGGCCGGCGTTGAAATAGTCGAGCATATCCAGCCGAGTGTTGCGGTCCAACAGAGGAAGATGCTTGTTAGGCATATCCAGGAAGAAGTCAGCCGCTGTGCGGGCACGGGCGCTCGTCAGTGTAAGAAGCAGCAGTAGCAGGATGATATATCGTAGTTTAGGCATAGCGTTTCGTCAAAATTTCATGCAAAAATAACCATTTATCCTAACCTTACAAGCGCGTCCATTCTTAAACAATGTTAACGCATCCGGGGAACCATCCGGTCGTACAATTCGAGATATGCTGCCTGCATTGTCTGCACGGCGTAGCGTTTCAGGGCTATGGAGCGGCAGTCGGTTCGGCTCAGGGTGGCAGCCTCTTCGATGGCTTGCGTAAGGGTGGGGATATCGGCTCCGGGAACCACCACGCGTCCGCACTGCGGGGTGATACATTCGGGTGCACCCCCGGAAGTGTAGGCAACAACCGGTGTGCCGCAGGACAGTGCTTCGAGTTCGGTGAGAGGGCAGTTATCGTCGTAGGTAAGATTGGCGAACACGGTTGCGCGGGCGTATTCGGCTGCCAGAAGATGCGCATCCGATATGTGGGGCACTGTTTCAATGCGTGATGGCAGTCGGTGCCTCATGGCTGATGGTACCCCAACCATACGAATACGCCACGAGGGGTCTAATTCATGGGCCAATCGTGCGAAATCGGACGCTCCTTTGCGCGCTTCCCAGCCGTTGGCCACGCCTAAGAGGATGCGTTGGCCTGAAGGTCCTTCCAATGGGTGGAAAATGTCTGTATCAACGCCGTTGAGAATGGTAGATACGGGATGTTGTGATAATAATGAGCGCTTCACAATATCAGTAATCCACTCCGACACACCTACCAAATGAAGGTTCAAGCCGGGTAGATTGAAGTATTTGGCCTTGAGGTCATAATTTCGGGCGGATTTTGAAAAAAGAGCCGCCGGGTACGCAGCTCGCTCAGGGCATCGGCCTCGGCAACCGCTCAGCCATCCGCCACAGTCTTTGAAAAAGGCGCAGTGACCGGTCATGGGCCACACATCGTGGAGCGTCCACACCGTGGGTACTCCGGTTCGGGCGAGGTATTCAAAGAGGGTCGGGTAATGGAGGTAGTAGCCGTGGATATTGTGCAGATGAATCACATCCGGGCCGAAATTCTCAATAGTGTCAATGAGGCGAAATGTGGCGGCTTTGGATGACAATCCGTGTCGGTCGGCCAGTCGGGTAGCCATGCCGTGCAGAAGCATACCCGGACGGTCCACAAGGCTCACCGAGGGCACATCAGCCGGCGCTGAACCTCGTCCGTAAGCAAGTAGCACTTCCCGTCCCGCTTCCATGGCTCCGCGACAACTCAATGCCGCGATACGACCGGTGGAATCGGAACCGCCGGTGACACTTACGCTCAGCAGTCGCTTCATGACTTCTGGTATTCGGTGGGCGACATCCCCGTGAGGTGCTTGAAATATTTCCCGAATGAAGATTGATTGGAAAAATTAAGTGCGTAGGCTACTTGCTGAATATTTTTCCCCGAATAGCGAAGCAGGTTCTTTGCCTCGGTAATTACATGCTGGTCTATCCATTGGGCGGCCGAGCGACCGGTGGCCTCCTTCACCAGCAGCGAAAGGTATTTCGGAGATATGAATAATTTCTGAGCGTAGAAGCTTACTGTGCGTTCTTTGGTGAAGTGCAGATGCACCAGTTTGATGAAATCGTGCACATAGGTGAGTTGGCGCTGAGGTCCATTCCCGGAGGCGGTTTCAACCTCTGTATGCGTATACACCAATTCAACCATCTGATAGAACAAGGCGGCGGTGAGGCTTGAAATGGTATGGCGGGCCATGCGCAGATTCTGGTAGCGGCTCATCACTGTGTGGATCAAATCGAAGTAACGCAGAAGATATTCCCCCTCTTCGGTAGAAAGGGTCATGATTTGGTTATTCCGCCCCATCAATGCCTGGCTCGATATAGCCGAAAATGATATATTCACATCCTGGAGAAAGGACGGAAAATACGAAAGGATGTACACGTCGATATCGGTGCTGCACTCCATAATCTGCACCAGTGAAGAGTGCGGTATGCTCAATGTGGACCAGCCATCCATCTGCCACTCCTCCGTGTTTATGCGNAGGCGCAAACGACCTTGNCGGAGGTAGATAAAGCACGAACCCTCAACCTTCCATTGGTGNGAATTGAGCAACTCCACGATATCAGACCGGTAAGCATCGATGTGAATGTAGTTGCAGCAGTTCTCGATATGACTCGACTGCGAGGCCGNCTGAATGAGGATTTGGATATACGTGGAAGGTTGATTCTGGTCCATAGACATAGCAACTTTGATGAATTTGCTTCGGTAAAACTTAAATATTGGACAAAGTTACAAAACTTTTGGAATAAAGAGCCAATTTGCCACTTAAAAAATCCAAAATCTACCTTTTTGAATGCGAGTGTAAAAAAGAGGCGGGCCCGGGGTGGGTCCGCCTCCTTGAGGTTAAGGGGGAATGNTAGAGTGTGTTTACTTTTAAATGATTTTAGCGCAAAGAGAGATTTTGGAGTGATTTTTCAAAATTGAAGAAGGAGCAATGCGGGCATTGCGACTGATGAAACTTTGAAAAAGCGCCCAA
>JAAVGX010000025.1 GCA_014800065.1 Bacteroidales bacterium
TGAGGAAGTAGGTTATCAGGAGGGAGCGGGAGTCGATGTCGGGGTCGTTGTCGTGTATTATGAATCGGCCTGCTTGTTTGCCCTTTTTTCGGTTCTTTTCGAAGGCGTAGATGATTGCGTGCTCCCATTTGCGCAAGCGCCGGCCTATGTATGCCTCAAACGGGCGACATAGGTCGGGGACGTAGCGGTAGCGCTGCTTGGGGGTGGCTTTTATGTACGCTTTCATTGGATTTTTTGCTGATTAATCTTGATTTTGGGGGCAAAGTTACGGCCTTTGGTTGGAGATTTATTGTATGATTTGCACAATTTGCCTTTTCGCACGATGTTTTTTGCGTTGGTGACATCGCGGAGCGAAGTGGCTACATTTTGCAGATTTTCTGGCGATTACCTTGACGGATCAAAAGGACGCACCGAACGTGCGTCCGTACATTTTTTCTGGTTTTCCGTTGCCCGGTTTTGAAAGTATTTCGCCTTTTGAGTTGGTAGTTTGGGATTTTTTCCTTACTTTTGGAGGGCAATCAAAACAAAACTTATGGAAGACATTACCGAACTTTTTGTCCATATCTTGGAACAAGCCCAGAGCCTTGACATTGCGGAGGCTCAATTCAAGCAAATGCTTGTTGACGAGCCTCAATGGAGGACCAAATACCGCGACTATTGTCGGGAGATGGGCTACTCTGAGCGTCGTGGCTTCATAGATTTCTATGAAGAACATTACTCTCGGGAAGATTCGATTTGGGAAAACCTAAAAGACTACGATGATTTAGAATGAACATAAATAATTCACTAAGATTGCCGGCCGAATGGGAACCGATTTCAGCAGTGCTGCTGGCATGGCCTCATTCCAACACCGACTGGGCTCATATGCTCGACCAGGTGCGCTCTTGCTATCTCGATATTATTCGTGAAATTTCAAAACGCGCCAAAGTTATTCTCATTGGTCCGGAGCAGCCCGCTGAGTATTCTGCCGGTACTATCACGGAAAACGTGTTCTTTGTGCAAATGCCCACAAACGACACGTGGACACGCGACTACGGACCCATCACAATGGTAGATACCGACGGGCGCCCTACCCTGCTGGACTTTACATTCAACGGCTGGGGGCTCAAATTCGCCGCCGACAAAGATAACTGCGCCACCCGAGTTCTGGTCGGTAAGGATGTTCTGTCAGGCAAATATGCCAATCACCTCGGTTTTGTGCTCGAAGGCGGAGGAATTGAATGCGATGGCAAGGGTACTCTGCTCACCACTTCCCAATGTCTCCTTTCGCCTAACCGAAACGCAGAGATGACCAAGGAGCAAATCGAGCAATACCTCAAGGATACCTTCAATCTCAACCGGGTGCTGTGGCTGGACCACGGTGCCCTCGAAGGCGATGATACCGACAGCCACATCGACACCTTGGCTCGCTTCGCGCCGCCCGGCGATGTTATTTTCTACAGCGGATGTATCGAGCCCGAAGATTCCCATTACAACGAGCTCAAGGAAATGCGCGAACAGCTCGCCCAACTGCGAACTGCCGACGGCAAGCCTTACCACCTGATGGAACTGCCGATACCGGACCCCGTTTTCGACCCCGACGACAATATCCGAATCCCCGCCACCTACGCCAACTTCCTGTTTGTCAACGGGGCCGTACTGCTGCCGGTATATGGTCAATCTATGAAGGACCTTATGGCCAAGCAGATGTTGGAGGCGGCTTTGCCCGACTTCGAAATCGTACCCATCGACTGCTCCGCCCTTATCCGACAGCATGGTTCTCTCCATTGCGCCACCATGCAACTACCCCTCAATGTGTTTAACTAAGAGTGTGTTTACTTTTAAACCAAATTAATAAATAAAGAGTGTGCATTATAATTTTTGATTTCATCACAAAGAATCTTTTGGGCGCTTTTTCAAAGTTTCATCAGTCGCAATGCCCGCATTGCTCCTTCTTCAATTTTGAAAAATCACTNCAAAATCTCTCTTTGTGCTAAAATCATTTAAAAGTAAACANACTCTAAGAAAACAACAAAATGAAAGTAGGAATAATTCAACAGGCCAANACTGCCGACATAGAAAANAATCGTGCGCGACTGGCCGAAAAAATACAANTCCTTGCCAAAGAAGGCGCTCAATTAGTAGTGTGCCAGGAGCTCCACGATTCTTTATATTTCTGTCAGGTNGAAGANGTGGATAATTGCTCNTTGGCCNTACCCATTCCCGGCCCGGTCACCGACTTCTACTCAGCAGTCGCAANGGAAGCCGGCGTTGTTCTGGTAACATCTCTCTACGAACGACGCGCCCCCGGCCTCTATCACAATACCGCAGTAGTATTCGAAAAAGACGGATCNATCGCCGGAAAATATCGCAAAATGCACATCCCCGACGACCCCGCCTACTACGAAAAATTCTACTTCACACCCGGCGACTTAGGCTTCGAACCCATCAACACCTCGGTAGGGCGTCTCGGAGTGCTCGTGTGCTGGGATCAGTGGTACCCCGAAGCAGCCCGNCTCATGGCACTGGCNGGNGCTGACCTGCTAATCTACCCCACCGCCATAGGCTGGGAAAGCACCGACACCGAGGCCGAAAAAGCCCGCCAGCGCGAAGCGTGGATCACNGTTCAGCGCGGTCATGCCATCGCNAACGGCTTGCCCGTGGTNAGCGTGAACCGNGTGGGATTGGAAACCGACCCCTCCGGCGCAACAAACGGTATCGAATTCTGGGGCTCAAGCTTCGTGGCCGGTCCACAGGGCGAATTCCTTTTCCGTGCATCCGAACACGACGAAGAACTCGCCGTTATCGATGTNGACCTCAAGCGCTCCGAACAGGTTCGCCGATGGTGGCCTTTCCTNCGCGACAGACGAATCGACGCTTACGCTGATATTACCCGCAGATTCCGCGATTGATGGCAATAAGCCGCGCCCGCTCGCGTTATATATACGCGTTATATATATATGTATGAAACTGTTTAAAACTTGCCTCATTATAGCNTTNAGTCTCGGCATTCTCACCGGATGCCGAGGCGTAAAGCTTACCACCGCCGATGAGCAGATGCAACGCGGCGAATACTTCGATGCATCCAAAACTTATCGTAAGATTTACAACAAGTTAACAAAAAGAGAAGAACGAGCACTGCGCGGAGAGGTAGCNTTCAAGATGGCCGAGTGTCATCGGCGCCTCAACCAGTATGCCCGAGCAGCCGCCGCCTATCAGAACGCAGCACGCTACGGCTACCCNGACTCCACAATCTACCTGCGAATCGGCCAGATGCTTGCCGCNGACGGGAAGTACGCCCCCGCAGCAAAGGCCTTCGAGGACTATCTGAAGTGGAAACCTGCCGACAAACTCGCTCAGAACTCNCTCATCGGTGCACGAATGGGTGCAAATAAGGACGGCGCCACTCGCTATGTGGTGAAAAACGCCAAACTTTTCAATTCCCGACGTGCCGACTATGCTCCGATGTACCTCGACCGTTCGCTCGACCGCCTCTTCTTCACCACCACCAACGAAAAGGTCAACGGCTCGCATAAAAGCGAAATCACNGGNATGAAAAACGGCGACATCTGGTTCGTTTCAAAGAACGAACGCGGAGAGTGGAAACGCCCCGAGCCGGTGGAAGGCGAACTGAATTCCGAACTCGACGAAGGCGCGGTAGCTTTCTCTCCCGATGGCCAGACCATGTACCTGAGCCGTGCGCGTCGTGAACCGAACGCGAATACGAATGTCGAAATCTACACCTCTCAGCGCTCCGACGCTCAGTGGAGCGCACCNGTAAAGTTCGAAATCACAGCCGACACCCTTTCAAGCTACGCCCACCCCGCCGTTTCGCCNGACGGTACCTGGCTTTACTTCACTTCAGACATGCCCGGAGGCTTCGGTGGAAAGGACATCTGGAGAATTAACCTCAAAGAACGCGGCGGCACTCTCGAAAATCTCGGCGAATGGATTAATACTCCCGGCGACGAGATGTTCCCATCCTTCCGCTCCGATTCCATCCTTTACTTCGCGTCAAACGGNCATCCCGGCTATGGAGGACTGGACATATTCAAAGCTCAGTTGACTAAGTCCGGTGGCTGGAGCGTGACTAATATGGGACGNCCGGTCAACTCCCCTGCGGANGATTTCGGAATCACTTTCGGCGATGGTGAAAGCGGCTTCTTCAGCTCCAACCGCGGCGATAACCGAGGTTACGACCACATCTTTTCTTTCGAACTCCCCGACCTGAAAATACAAATTTCCGGCTGGGTGCTGGATAAAGACGAGGAACCCGTTCCCGGGGCTGTTATCCGAATTGTAGGCGACGATGGCTCAAACCAGAAACAATATGCNNGAAACGACGGCTCTTTCTCATTCCCGCTTGACCGGGGCGTGAGNTATGTAATGCTTGCCGGTGCNAAGGGCTACCTGAATGCNAAGCAGGANTTTACCAGCGATGAAGCCGAAGAGGATGCCGAATACAACGTCGACTTCATTCTCGCCTCGATTACCAAACCGGTAGTCATCGACAACATCTTCTACGACTTCGACAAAGCAACCCTGCGCCCCGAATCCAAAACCGCNCTTGATGAGATGGCTCAGGTGCTTCGCGACAACCCCAACGTTACTATCGAAATGGCCTCCCATACCGACCGNAAAGGGTCCGACGATTACAACATCCGCCTCTCNTCCCGACGNGCCAAGTCGGTTATCGACTACCTGATTTCTGTTGGAATCGAGCCCGAACGTCTTCAGTCGCAAGGATATGGCGAATCNCGCCCCAAAACCATCACNAAGAAACTCGCNCGCGAATATCCTCAGTTTAAGGAAGGCGACGTGCTGACCGAGGAATACATCCTCGCCCTGCCNGAAGCCGATCAGGAAATAGCCGACCAGATAAACCGACGCACCGAATTCCAAGTCCTATCNATTGATTACCGAATGTTCTGATGCGATTCCGAACCGAATATAACCCCAAGCCTTCACCGATAAGGATAAGTCACTCCGACACTATCCTCATGCTCGGGTCGTGCTTCACGGATAATATTGGCTCCTACCTCCAACGCTCAGGTTTTGAAGTACTTGCCAATCCGTTCGGACCCCTTTTCAACCCCGTATCCATAGAGCACCTCATCCGTGGGGTGCCCTCGTTGTTTGTAGAGTACGCCGGCCGAATCCACTGTCTTGACTTGCCTTCTCGCTTTCAAAGCGACCTTTCCGGAAAAGCCTCTCTGGAGTCAATCATCCAAAAGCAATATTCCGATTTTGAGGAATTCCTGCATTCGTCCTCGATAGCGATAATCACCCTCGGGTCGGCCTTTGTCTACACCCATATTAACTCAGGCAATATCGTGGCCAACTGCCACAAACTCCCGGCTTCGGAATTCGAACGCTCGCTGCTCACATTGGAAAATTGCGCTGAAGCTGTTCGCAAGATTGTAACACTCTTGAAATCAAAGGGAGTAGGCACCATCATATTCACAATCAGCCCCGTGCATCACCTCGACAACGGTCTTGAAGGAAATTTCCTCAACAAGGCCACCTTGCGGCTGGCCGTTGAGAGCGTTCTCGATGATGATGTGCTCTACTTTCCCGCATTCGAAATTGTGAACGACGACCTCCGCGACTACCGTTTCTACGCCTCCGATATGAAACATCCTTCCGATGTAGCCGTCGATTATATTTTCTCCAAGTTTGAAGACTGCTTTTTCGACCGTGACACAAAAGAGAAGGCAGCCGCCCACTTCAAAGTTTGGCAACGGAGTCAACATATACAACTTTTGAATCCATGACACCCCACAACCCACAATATATAGCAGAAATTGTAAAAGGCGAACTTTACGGAGACAACTCCGCAGTGCTACCCGAAATCACTCGTATCATCACCGACAGCCGCACCTACCTTGTCGGACCCACCGATATGTTCGGGGCCATCACCACAGCTATTGCCGACGGGCACAAGTATATTCCTCAAATGCTCGCAAAGGGTGTCAGATGTTTCCTCGTGGAACACCTTCCGGACAGTTTAGAGGCTCCGGACGCTTTTTTTATCAAGGTGAAATCCGTACCACAGGCAATATTGGAACTCGCAGCCCATAGTCTTGAAGCAAATCGCTCAAAGCACGTAATTATTACAGGCAGTTATGGAAAAACTCCCGTAAAAGAGCTGCTTTACAGAGCCTTGACACCACTGGCAAAGGTAGCCCGCGCTCCCCGCAGCTGGAACTCCGCTCTGGGGCTTCCTCTCGGAATTCTGGATATGGACGGCCGAAATTCCGATGTCACAATCTCGGAAGCGGCCATCGATGCACCCGGGCAGGCCAAGCGCCTCAAACCACTCCTCAAAGCCGATGTCGGCATCCTAACGGCCATAGGTCCCCAACACGATGAGGCCTTCCCCGACCATCAGTCCAAAATTCGCGAAAAACTTCAACTGCTCAAAGAGTGCCGGACTATCATATTTCCTGCGGGCGATAAGGAGCTGGAGCGACTCGTGAATGAAGAATTTGAAGATGGATATAACCTCGTGGCCGTGAAGGACGATGAAAATGAGATGGCCGGATTGGTAAGCGCCGCAATGCAAGTCTTAGGCTACCCGGTACCCTCTAATTTATATTCCTTACCCACGGTAAGTTCGCGCTACACCATCAAAGAAGCCGCAGATAACAACCTCATCATCCGCGACAATTTCACACCCGACCTGCGTGAACTTGAACAGGTTCTTGAATTTGCCTCCCGGCGTTTCACCCCTTCGCACACACCTATATTACTTATAGGAAACCTGATTCATGGTAATCTCGAACCCGAAGAACTTCAGGCACTTTACTGCCAGGCCGAAGATTTGGCCAAGGCCTACGGCATTGAACGTATTATTGCCGTAGGCGACCGTTGGAAAATCTTCGGGCACAAGGCAACCGTGGCCTACGACCCGGTGGAAGACAGGCCCATCAACTCCCTCATAATTGCAGCCGGAAACGGGCAGCCCGAAGTGGAGAGAGTCCTATCTTTCATTGAAAGCGCCAGTCACGACACCACACTCGATGTTGACCTGGAGGCGCTAATCAGCAACTATAATTATTATCGGTCGCTACTGCCCCCCGAAACCGGCATTGTTGCTATGGTCAAGGCATCCGCCTACGGCCTGGGGGCGATCGAAATTGCCAAAACATTGCAGACTCACGGGGCTGCTTATCTGGCCGTGGCGGTCATTGATGAAGGTGTGAGCCTTCGAGACGCCGGAATAGCCATGCCAATCATGGTTCTCAATCCGGTGACCAACCGATATCCGCTCCTCTTCTCCAACCGACTCGAACCGGCCGTTTTCTCTGTCGACGAACTCCAACGCCTCATCTTGGAGGCCGAGGATTTCGGAACCGTCGACTACCCCATACATCTCAAACTCGACACAGGAATGCACCGTTTGGGATTCATCCCCGAGCAATTTCAGCAACTGCTGGACTTGTTGAAATCCACACGCGCAGTGAAGGTAAAATCAATCTTTACCCACCTGGCAACAGCGGACTGTCTCGACAAAGACGCCTATACGCTATCGCAAATCGAATCATTCAATCTTTGGAGCACGCAAATAGAACAGGCTCTGGGCTACAAAGTAATGCGCCACTTCCTCAACACCGCCGGAATGATGCGCTTTGCCGAATCAGGGCCTTACCACATGACCCGCCTCGGAATCGGGCTCTACGGTATTTCGCCATACGAAAATCCCGCTTCACCTCTCAAACCCGTGGCTACATTCCGTACGCGGATTATTTCTCTGAAAAACTGGGAGGAGGGGGTTTACATCGGATATGGCAACCGTGGGCGCACCGAACGAAATTCGGTCATCGCCACCATACCGGTGGGATATGCCGACGGAATCGACCGCCATCTGGGGCGCGGCAAGGCGTCTTTCGTGGTAAAGGGCGTGGAATGCCCCACCATCGGGAATATTTGCATGGACCTGTGCATGATAGATGTAACAAACGTGCCCGACGTGAAAGTCGGCGATGAGGTAGAAATATTCGGTTCGCAGATGCCCATAGAACGGCTGGCCAATATTCTCGACACTATCCCATATGAAATCCTTACTTCTGTAAGTCCGCGCGTAAAGCGGCAATATACAAAAAAATAACTTTCAACCTAACCTAAAATCAACCATGAAAAAACTGATCAAAGTCCTGCCTGCATTGGTGCTCGTGGCATCAACGTCGGGCTATGCCGGCGATGTGACGGCAAAGGTCGAAAAGCAGTCAATCCCAACCTACGAGATTGGTGCTCCCGAAATCGACCCGATCTTCTTCACCGGCCGAGTTTACCAGGGAGCCGAGGGATACATTTATCCCTATCA
>JAAVGX010000026.1 GCA_014800065.1 Bacteroidales bacterium
ACGGGCTGTAATTGACCGGGCGCGCAACTATCTCCTCGTGTCCCTCAGAGTTTATCCAGTTCTGGACAGCTTCGCGGATGCTGAACACCGGAGCTTTGCCCATCTCGATCCACTTCGAAGCTATGAAGCTACGAACNACCTGCCACCCGCCGNATGTGGTGACAACTTGGTAATAGACCTGCTCGCGAAGTTTTTTCTTGCGNCTCACCTCAACCTTAAGCCGGGCACCACAACCCGGGCAGTCGATATGAGTGTCAACACCCACNNTAGCCGATAACTCAGGCACGTCGGTAGGATACCCACGCCCGCACACCGAGCACCATACAAAACCCTTGCAGAGGAAAGCCCTCCTTGAAAAGCAATGGTCGACAGCCCACTGCTNCTGGGCCTCGGTCAACTTGGGAAGTTTCTTTCTCAGTCCGTCCACTTCCTTCTGGATCTTTGTCTTCGGTTTCATGGTCACTCGAAATCAAAAAGTGAGGGAGAATAATTCTTAGCCTCGACGGCAGCCTGACGCTCCTTCTTGCGCTCGGATTCTTTCTTTTTACGCTCGGCCTCCTTGCGTTCAAATTCCATCAGGCATTCNTTCTCATACTTGAGCCGTGCAGCCTNGCGGGCTGCCTCCTTCTCCGCCTCTGTAAGCTCAACTTTCTGAACCGGCGACGCCGAGTGCGACACACTTGCACCTCCGACATTTGCCGGCACTATCAGGTCAGCCTCGTCGTAATAATGGACCGCCAGGCCGTACACCTCCTCATCGGTCATGCACACAGCCGAGCCACGCTTTTTAGCCTGTTGGAGGATGTAGCGAAAGCACTCGTTTATATTCTTCTTCGGATTGGCGTACACATCCGCGAACTGCGNATCTTCAGCAGCCCTGCGGTCAAGGTACGTCTTAATGGCCAAAACGGCCTGATTTGATTCTTTGTTACTCATAATTGGGGGCGATTTTATTAAGTTGGTAGANTTGTGGTGATGGTTATTTCGTTTAATTGGCGGGTCTATATCTTCAACCAAATAGACCGTGCAGCCTGATTTAGNGATACTNTATTCAAGGTCGTTGGATGGGCCATAGAGGCGAATTGACNACNGAAAAATACCGAACTCGCTTNCGATGGATTGTAATACGCTCATATTTACCGGAGCTATTCGGACTGGGGNGTANGATGCGTATAAGATCNCCGTCCAAGGANACTTTGACAATCGAACTTAGAGAATTACGCTCATAGTCCTCAATATACCAAAGCNGCTTNCCATTNTTCAGCAACATCTTTAGGCGTTGATATTCACGCTTTGTCATATCGGGGGNNGNGTGTTAATTATCANTTTCAGTTCAGGATCATANCTCTTATTGGCCAAATCCATTCCTCGGGGAAGNANCAGAGCNCCCCTCTCGATATTGCNGATTGCCTCGCTCAACGCATCATCCGTAATTGAGTCAAACCCCAAAAGCATATACTGNACCAAATCCATCGGTGCGNTGTCGGTAAATGCCGTTTGCACACGCTCTCGATAACGTTGACTCAGTCTTTGTTTTTCCTGTTCCTGTTCCAGTTCGGCTTGTTCTGCAAGCTCCTTTTCACGTCGTCGGCGAATCGTAGCTTCATCCGGCGGAGCCTGCGNTTGAACTCCGACATCCGGAAACTCATCCGTCCAGCAACGGTTATTGAGCCACGTCGACAAATGCTTGAACTCGGGAATAAACTCACCGGCCCTCTTGGCTTTAGCTCTCCAAGCCAAAGCGCGCTCNAGNGAAGGCAGNAGCTGCGGCACAATCTTACGCCACTGCTGCGGGTATTTCCGCACAAAGTTATCCAGCTCCACCTGCGCTCCTCGCTTTTGCCCCGGATATGCCTTTCGAAACGTCTCGAAAGCTTCAAGCAAACGGTCATCCGAAGAAATATCTAAATCCAAAGAAGAAATTTCTTTTTCTCTCTTTTTCTTTTCTTCATCTTCATTATCATTTACATTATCATTAACATATACATTATCATTATCATATATGCTTTCTGAAAAAACCATTTGCTTTTTTTGCTTTTCATCAGAACCATTTGCTTTTTCTGAATCCATTTGCTTTTTAGGCCTCCCGCCCAGACGCCCGGCCTCCTGCCGTTTGGCTACCGTCGCCTCGTACTGGTCGCGGTTATAGTCCATCTCTCTTTTGATGAAGGAGAATGCCATGTTTGCCAGAGGTCCCAGCTCCGGAAGTGTCCCCGAGTGCGCATACTCCATTATGGCCTCGTACACTTCCATCCTGACACCCTCTGCATAACCCCTGAGCACCTCATACCACTCCAAGTTAAATAGAAATGTCCTTTTCTGATTCATAATTCAGACTTCCTTTATGCGAATACCATGTATACAGAGCATTAGTTTTCGCTTGATTATATATTCTTTGGTTCTGACGCCTTTAGTGTCCTCAACTATGGTCGCCCCGGTTTCATTGTCCGTATAGACAAAGTCGGCGATGTACTTGCAGGGCCTCTCCACACATACTCGGACCGGCTTCCCTTTCGGATCTGTTCCGCATAGGGCGTATTGCGCCGGAATAAGTTCGAAGGGGACTTGTTCCCGAAGGTTTGAAATTACACCGGCCCGTTGCCATAGCTTCAGCTGATTCGCACGGTTATGCTCCTTCTTTGAAGCATGATCGCCCACGCGTTTTGCACCGTATTTATTCACCTTGCCGAGCGCACTGTTCCATTTAGCCATGGTCGTTAGATATTGACTGGTCCGGAATATTGATTGAGTAGCTTCGGCTCGACTTGCCATCCGAAGCGGTTATCTCCACGCTTTCAACACCACCTTCGGCGCAAGCATCTACAAATTTCTTGACCTGACGTTTAACAGCGGGGGATTGCAGCATCTTCTCAGCCTCCTGCTTGGGCGTGAGGTCGGATTTATATACATCCATGAGCTTTGTTTCGCAAATCTGCTCAATCTCATAGTCGGCCATCGTGCCGCTCATGCCATCCTCAAAGTTATCGTATGCCTCTTTGAAGCTGGAGGCTTGCACCAATATATATGAAGCGGTCTTTTTCTCGGTGGACGATTTTTCATCAAGCGTGATAAAATTCACCTTCACTTTGTAATACCGATCACCGGTGGCGTCCCCAAATATTTCCGCTATCTTTGTCGTGGTCACTGAGGTAACCCGCAAATCGCCGCTCACAAATGGGCGCAGCTCTTCTATTACCCTGGCCTCAGCTTCCGTGCATGACAGGGCATCAACAAGATATGCCTCCGTAACCTTCTTCACACATCCGTTACTCATCATTTTGTCGTAGCGGACTTTAACTTCAATCCATGTTGCCATTGTTTATATTAGTGTTTATTGTCTGTGATTTCTTTTAATTTCGTTGTCAGCCGTCCCATCAGCCGTGCCTTATTACGGCTGCGCGACGATTGCGAGCCCTTCAGCTCACGGCTACAGTACTCCAGGTGTCTGATCGCCTCCCGTAGAAGCCCGTCCGGAATCTGTGCCATCACTGTTTTTCGATTTACGTTTGGAAGCCCGTGCGGCTGCTCGATTCACCACCCGGCAAAGTTCGGCATCTGTCTTGAGCATATTGGCCAGACATACCGTCAGGGTATCCTGCGTTCCGGTTGCCATCAGATAACCGCGGTGGAAAAGCGTAGGCATATCCAGCCCCGTAGTGGCAGCCACAATCACATTGCACCCGTAGCGACCGTCGCTCATGAGCTCCTTCAGCTCCTCAAGTAACTGCTTCACCCTCGTATCGAAGGCCTCGAACTCCTCACCGTGAAGTCCGGTACCCTCATTTGAGTTGCCTTTAATCATCGTCTCGTTCATTGTCTAAAAATAATTTTGTAAGTTCGTCAAAATAAAGTTCGTCAGTGGGTATTTCATCATCGGTACCCATTATTTGGTTGGCTATTGTTTTTTTTCGGTGGATGATATTGTATAGAGTCCGGTCAATGGTGCCACGCCCAATCAGATAATAGCACGTCACGTTGTCTTTCTGCCCGATACGGTGCGCTCGGTCTTCACACTGACAACAGTCTGCATATGTCCATGGAAATTCCACGAAAGCCACGTTAGATGAAGCCGTGAGGGTCAGGCCTACGCCTGCCGCCTTTATCGAGCAGATGATAAGTTGTGCCTTGCCGGACTGGAAAGCGTCAACGGCGGCCTGCTTCATCATCATAGAGTCGCGCCCGGTAACGCTGACGGCTTCCGGGAAAGCCTTTTTGAGAGCGTCCACAATCTCATGCAGGGAGCAGAAGAGTATTAGAGGCTTGCCGTTGGCAAGGAACGTCTTTACAAAGTCAACTGCCTGCTTTACCTTGCCCTTGGAAGATAGAGACCGCAGGGTCATGAATTTCACAAGAGCCTCCATGCGCATCTTACGGCGTATGTTAATGTCATCGCACTCGGTATATTTGCGGAGGTATTCGGCAAGGTCTTCAGCCGCCAGTTCGTATTCATCACGATTGGAGATTTCAACGTAGAGGTCGGTTCGGGTCTTATCTGGGAGTTGTGTCAGCACCTTTGCTTTCTCCCGGCGTATCATACAGCGCGAGTAGAGTTCTTTGGAAAGACGCTCAAGGTTGCGAGGCTCGTCCTTTTCATCTTTACCCCTGCGCTCTTTGGAAATTTCTCCACCGCCATAGTCGGCAAGGAATTTAGAGCGACCGCCAAATTCATCAAGCCTGCCCATTATTGAGAGCTGCGCGATGAGGTCTGACGGACGATTGACAACAGGCGTACCCGATAGGAGTATGCGCCATTGCTTGCCGTCAACGATACCACGCGAGAAGATTGTTTGCTGTGCGGAGGGGTCTTTGACACGGTGGCTTTCATCAATGATGACTGATTTGAATAGGTTGATGTGGGGGCAGAACACAACATCTTTGAGTCGGAACGATTGACCTTTGCGTGCGCGAATATCCCAAACGAAATACTTACGCAGGCTTTCGTAGTTGACAACTGCAACGTGGTGCATACCCATTCGCAGGAGATAGGGCCATGTGGTAGCCACAGAATTGTCAAGCACAAGTGCTTTCTTATCCGTGAACTTTTCAAACTCACGCTGCCAATTAATCTTCAGCGATGCCGGACACACTACCAGAGCCGGATATGCCCCGGCGCCGTCAACTATCCCTATGCTTTGAAGAGTTTTCCCCAAACCGGGCTCGTCGCCGATGAGCAAGCGCTTCATCCGAAGCCCTGCCTCTATTCCCTCAAGCTGATAGGGATAAGGCTCCACTTTCAGAGTATGTTTCTTTATTGCATTCATTTTGTTATCTTTTCTGAATGGTTACAGCGCAAATGCCCAGTATTTAAAAGCAAGATCGAGGTACTTCTCGCGTCCGCGTCTGTAAAGTTCGGAATCTCTTTCTATGAAGAGTTTGAAGATTTGGAAATTCTTCTTACTTATTGCATAAATGAAGTCCCGATCACTTCCGGCTATATCCATATACCAGGCCCGCGAACGGTCCCAGTCGAAATAATCAACCGCTTCTTCAAACTCCCGTTGGCTCGATGCTGCGGTGGTCTTGAGGTCTCCGCCAAATCCGGCACATTCAAGCCACCAATCCCACTTGCAACGAGTGTCAAGAGTAAATTGAAAGCCACCGTTATCGAATATCTGATCATGGCGAAACATACATTTTTGAGTATCAGAAACGGCCAGCACATTAGCAAGGAATGCGTCTCGCCGAGCTTCTGCCCTGAGTGCACGTTGCATCGCCCGTCCTCGTTCAAATTCATCATTCCCTACGGGCTTGCCGTCGATGGTGCCGCTTAGGAAATCAACTCGCCAGGGTTCGGTAACCATGGCATCCACTATCGAGCCCAGTCGGAATGCCGCCTCACGGTCGCCGAAGGAGCCTCGGGGATGAAGCAGTTCCTTCAGCGCCGTCAGGTCGGAGTTGCTTACCTCCGGGCGACTATAATAGTTGGTTTCTGCACTCATTTTGCCTTCACCTCTTCTTCGTAAACCAGATTCTCACTCCGTATAAACTCCGGCGCATCCTTGCTGTTGGCAAGTTTCTCACAGAAGGTGATCTGACGTTTGAATATTTTGCTCAGCTCTTCCACACTCAGCCCCTTACCCTCGCGGGCCCACCACATCGCTATCATCTCGTATATCCCGTCGGGAGAGGTGGCCTGTACTTTATATTTCACAGTAGTTTTGGGTACATATGTGGCCGAAGCCACTGAGGCCTGACTGAATAAGCCGTCCATCTGTGCAGCTTGCCGACGGCTGGCATCCACTGCGGCAGCCTGCGCCTCTTTTTGATGACGCTCCGACTCCAGTCGTAAAAGCTCAGCCCGTTCTGCATCTACAAGAGCGGCCGCCCGACGTTGCTTTTCCTGCTCATCGGCCAATGCCATCGCTTCGAGTTCTTTGCGCTTGGCCGCAAGATTATCCACCAAGGTGTCTCGGTACTCGCCCACGCTCTGGCGATAGTGCTCTGCGAGTTCTGTGCCCTTGCCTCTGATCACCTCTCCCTGCAATAATAGCGCTTCGCCGGTGGCAAGCTCTGGAGGAAGGGGTATCTGAGGCCGATAGTCCGTGAGCCATTTGCCGTCCAGGTCTATAGGGAAACGGCGAATCTGTTCGCCCAGCACATCGAAGTTCTCGAGCGTCAGCGCTGCCGATGCTTTCTGCAATCGTCCAACCTGTTCGGTTATCAGCTCGGATAACTGTCGATTTAAGTCATACTCCAAATCAGCCTTGTAGCGCGCCTTGGCTTGCTGACGCAATTGGCGCTGCTGCTCTTGCTGTCGCTCAAGCTCTGCCTGTCGGTGCTTCTGGGTGGCATAGCTGTTGCGGGCCTGTTGAATCTTGTTGGGTATGGAGCCGTTTTTGTTCGGATCTACAGAATTTTCCATCGAAGTATACCCCGAACGAATCATGTCAAACAGTTTGGTCACGGGGCTGCGACGGTTATTCATTGTCGTCATGGTCCGGCGCGACTTTTCAATGTAGCTGGCGCACTCCGCGTCCAATTCATCGCTCATCCCTTCGGCTTGGATGCGGTTAAGCAGTTGCTGGCCAAAGTCGCAACAACGGCTGCTTGAGAGCTGGTTGATCGAATAGCTCTCCGGTGCCTGATTCAGTATCAGGCTTATGTCTTCACTTCTGAGGGCGGGTAAATTCATATTTTCGAATATTTATGTGAGAGAAAATTCTATTCAGAATACATCGTCAGCTCCTGCTGCACCGTACTCGGTAGCCGGGTCTACGGTGATGCCGGCGCTTAGGTCGGCTGCCGGAGCAAAGCCGGTGTCCTGCTTGGGCATAACCTCGCCGGTTGAGGTGTTGACGGTTGTGCCATCTTCCTGTCCGTAGAGGTCATCATTGATTTCAACTTCGTCTACCTGCTGAGATTCAAGTTGGGTGCCTCGTCCTACACGAGCCTTCGGGTAGGATTTGAATGCATGCTTGATACACTTGGCTATCAGGAAGCCCGGATCTATCTGGTATGTGCCGTCTGTCTGCTTGCCGTACAGCGCATTGGGGTTGGCGTTGGTCCACTGCTTGGTCGAGCGGTCATAGGTGCCGTTGCTGCGCGCACTGTACCGTGCAAGACGAACCCAATCCTCCGGTAGCATCACCGCGTAGTCGATAGTCCCGTCGGCTCGCGTTATCTTCATGAAGCAAGCCACTATCTTGCCCGAACTGTGTGGCAGACGGCAGGTGTAATTCACAAACTTATTCCCGTTGCGTTCGCCGAACTCAAACTCATCTTCCGCATACACAATCACCGGATTGTCTGCATGACGAATCTGTCCGCAACGTGCCCGGAGTATAAGTTCACCGTAGCCTGAAATAGTCAGCACGCAGTGCGTCTCATATACATTCCGCTTGTTCCCGTTTTCGTATCTGCTGTCAACAGCTATCGAACGGCTCTGAAGATATGCCTGAGCTCGTGTGCCCGCATCAAGACTCAATCCCGATATGGCCACATCCAAAAAGGCTGTGAATATCGAAAACCGCGTACACTTGGTGCGGATGTCTTCTTTCTCGGTCAGAAGACGGCTGAAGTTACGCGCCTCGCGCTCATAGGCGGCCAATCCGCTCAGGCCGCTGGTGCTGCTCCACATCGCTTCGTAAATGGAGATAAACTTGGCTCGTACATGCTCGTCGGCAATTATCTGAGCCGGCTCCAATGAGTTGATATGCTCAAGTGTGATTGTCAGTGGTGTCATTTTTTTGATCGCTTGATTAAATTCATAAATAGGGTACCCTCTATCACCTCCTTGGTGCTTGGATTGCTTTCCATCTGGCGGGAAAGACCCTCCACTATCGAATCATGACGGCCCATTGCCGCAGAACTTGCCATTATTCCGATATTGCTGTCAAGGAAGGTCACGCTCGTAAAGAGGGAGCAGTTGTACTTGTGGGCGTTCTCACGAATCAAATCAGCAGCCCCGTCAAGAAGCTCGATAAGCCGGTTCTTGAACTCGTTAAACTCCTCAGTCTCCATGATAGCGTCATGTTCCTGACGGCTAAGGTTGTCTGCCTCGGTTGAGGTGCCGGTGCCCTCGGTGGTTGCTTCGCCTTCGCCGGAGGCGCCTGCCTCCCGGGCAATTTCTTCGGCAATGCGATAGGCGGTATCGCCGATGTCTGTAGGATTCTCAATCCTCATTACTTTCATTTTCATAATCTCTTTGTTTTGGTGAATTGTGGCTCCGACCGCTTCGACGCGGCAACCTCCGCCAGATTTATTAGCTGGGTATAGCCGGGAGGCATTTCCCCGGCGGTTTCGGAGCCGATGTGCCGCCGCTACCCTCACGGGCAGCCCACGGCTTCAGTTGACATACAGTTTATATCATTATGATTACATATGCCTCGATTCTCACGAATCTGTCCTCGGCATAGATTATTGTATCATTCCATGAAAAACCTTATTTTTATAAAGTGCGCTTGCTATAGTTTCAATCGATGGCCTCAAGGTACCAAGCCAATCCCCTGAGCTGATCTTTGGTGTTGGAGGTAATCTCCTTGGAGGATTCCGTCAGCAGAGAAGCCACAGCCTTGAGCTGCTCCTTGTACTGAGCGTACTTTTCGAAGTAGTGATCCTGAAGCCCCTTGGCACTTTTGTGCTTGGCTTCCAGCTCCGCATTCAGAGCTTTCTCCTTCTCAAGCTCGGCAACCTTGGCCGATACTGCGCCCGACAGCAGGTCGATGGCATAGCGCAGCGCAAGCGGGTCGCTGGTGTCCTCGTCCACGATGGTATCCATATCCAGTTCCACCGGCTCGATTTGGAAATCCAGCCCCTCGTTTTCAATCATTGTGTCTATCCCTTGGAACACCTTTTCATTGGTCGAACTCACCACAATGGTCTTTTGCTCGGGGAAGAGGGTCACCATTGCCTCTGTCAGAATCACATAAGCAGCCAATGCTCCGAAAGAGCCTGCATTGTTGGCGCGGTAGCGCCGGGAGGATTTGTTTAGCATATATCTTAAATTAGGGGTTTGTGTGACTTCGGGAGGTATCGAACCCCCGGCAACATCCTATGGCCAAAGATGCCCCGCAACCTTGCCGAAGCCTTGTGGGGAGGTGCCCCCGTTGCACGGCTGCACCTGCCCCTATATGGTTAGTCACTTTCAAACTACGCATTTTGCGTAGAGTCCGCAATGTCAATGTTCTCTTTATCTGTGGAAGGGCAGGAGTTGAACCTGCCGCCCGGCCTTTATCCCGGTCTTCCGTTCTGCGCCCCCTGCAGTTTCTCAACCGGATAGGCGCCCTTCTTAAACCTAAAACATCTATTAACCTATAGCTAATTGTCCTCTGTCGGGCACGCAGCCCGAAGGTATATCTTTATCACCGGGTCATCCTTCCAGAGCCTCACCAGCTTCATCACCGTGTATCCTGCCGCCAGCGCAAGCACCTGTCCCGTCAATCCCGGGCCCTCCGATGCTAACCCAAGCAGCACAACCACCGCCAGTGCCATCAGCACACACGCCCGAATCACACTACTAAAGCACCGGGTACACATCGCGCAGATAGTTGAAATAGTTAAACATCACAGGAAGACCTCTCACCCACCACGCACTCTCTTCATTCACAACCTCATCAAGACCCTCGTCCACCCCGAATCTGCACAGCAGCATCCCAAGCTCTCGTGCCATATCCTTGCGGATGGTCAGATGATGCTCCGGCGCCTCACGCACAGAATCAAACACCATATACTCCCCAACATTCAAGCTCGAACGTGTTCCCAACACAAGCTCCTGCAAACTATCCAAAACCTCCACGGCCTCGGCGTCAGTCCCTTGCGCACCCTTCAGACGACGGTAACCGCTGTTGGCGTACACCTCGAAATCAACCGCCTCACACTCACGGGCCACCCCGTCAGCCATCATGAACACCTCGGGCAGCATCGCCACATCTGCACCTTCCATCAGCGCAAACAACAGCTCCTTTTGATCATAGCTCATCCTCGCCATCAATTCGCGAGCATCACATTCAACCTTACTCATTTCCATAATATCTCAGTTCCTTAATCGTTATCAATCACTGTTCATTTAAAGCCGGTTCAAAACCCTGCGAGTTTCAATCTTAGTTACCTCCTCATCCAGAGAGGGCTGGCGGTCCGCAGTCAGCCACGCCTCAAGCTCCGCCTTGCGGAAGTAAATGTGCCCGTTCTGTCGGTAATGAGGTACCTGGCGGCGACGAGCCATATCACGCATGCGCTCAGCTCCAACACCCATCAGCGCAGCCGCCTCTTCCGTGTCCAGAATTGTCTTGCTCGCCACGCGGTCAAGCAACAGCTTCTGCTTGAAATATTGTTCCTGTGTCATAATCGTACATTTTTAGCGAAGACGGGTTATCAGCTGGATTCCCGCTCTGCGCGAAGTTTGAAAGAGATAACCTACACGCTTAAGCTCCGCACAAGTCTTTATCACGGTTTTGGGCGCATATCCATCCGGGGCTTCGCAAACCTGTCCCACCGCCATGCCCTTAAGCGCATCGCCAAGTGTCCCGGTTTTCAGTTTTTCTATTCCCATATCTTTGGTTTTTAATTACTATTTAGTATCTTTGTGGTGCAAAGATAAGGCAAAATTCTGTAATACAGAAAATATTCTGTGAAAATATTCTGTGAAAAATAGTTAAATAAATTTATCCTATTATGAATCAAACAGTTAAAGATAGATTGCTTGACTTCTTGAAATACAATAATCTCTCTCAAGGAAAGTTTGAGAGGCGGTGTGGTCTCTCAAATGGTTATGTAAATAATCTTAAAAG
>JAAVGX010000027.1 GCA_014800065.1 Bacteroidales bacterium
CACGAAGGCACCATCGTTGAGATGGTAGAAAAAGGCGCTGTTATCGCTCTCCCCTACGGCGTTGAAGGCTTCGCAACTCCCAAACACCTCGTTAAGGAAGACGGAACTCAGGCCAAAGTTGACGAAAAACTCAACTTCAAGGTTATCGAATTCAACAAGGACAGCAAGCGCATCATCCTCTCTCACAGCCGCATCTTCGAAGACGAAGCTCGTGCTGAAAAGACCGCTGAACGCAAGGCTAAGCGCAAAGAGGCTCCCCGCAAGGAAGTAGAAGCTCCCGCTGCTACTACTCCCCTGGAAAAAACCACTCTCGGCGACCTCGAAGCTCTCGCTGCTCTCAAGGAAAAACTCTCCAAGTAATTTTCCTGCTCTTCAATAAATCAGGCAGCGCCCCAAAGGCGCTGCTTTTTTTATTTTCCAAAATTTGGCAAACTCTCTCAAATTTAGTACCTTTGCACCAAAACCTATCATTTTCATAATTTTCATATATGAAACATTCTTTACTTTGTGCCTGCCTGATGCTCACCGCACTCTGCGCCTCGGCATCTGACAACTACCTCCATATCCTTACCGACGATGGGTGGAAAATCCTGAATATCGAGCAAATCGATAAAATCTCCTTCAAAAACGGAACCATGACCGCAACCGGCCACAACAACGAAACTGTCCTGGCCGTTCCTTCCGAAAAAATCCAAACCATGTCGGTGCTCGACACCAACGACGCTCAAACCGGCATCGAAGCTGTCACCGCTGCAGAAGCTCCCTTCGTGCTCAACAACGGCTCAGCATCCGTTACCATGCTTCAGAACGGCAACTTCCGCCTGATCAACCTCGAAGGCATGGTTCTGTGCGAAATTCCCGCCGTGGAAAAGGGTCAAACTATCGACCTCACCAACGTCGCACCCGGCATCCACATCCTGCAGTCCGGTTCTTTCACCATTAAAGTTTGCCTCCAATGAAAAAGTTATCTCTCATCATCATAGCCCTGGTGTGCTGCATTCCCGTCTTTGCCGCACTCCCCCACGCTTTCTACGTCAAGAAGGGCACCACCACCACCAAGTACAACTTCGGTGTTGCGGCCGACCTCAAATTCTCTAACGGAGGTAAGACGCTCACAGTCACCGGCTACAACGAATCAATCGACCTCGAAGACATCGACTACATTACCTTCAGCCCCGAAGTCGACGACCTCGCTCTCACTCCCGTCGCTCAGAAAGAACGCCTCCTCCAAATCGGTGAGGACGCATATTCTTATGTGCATATGGATCGCGTGGCTGAACTCCTCCGCATGATTGACGTTTTCACCAACGGCGAGTACGGAAACAACGAAGATGGCAGTTATTACGAAATCAAATGCCCCGCCAACTACTACATCCCTGACCAATACCTCAAAAAGAACATCAAGAAGATGCTCACCGCATTCGTGCAGGCTCACACCGGCAATCCCGCCGCAATTCACTCTCTTCGAAGCGCCGCTCTGAAAACCTACAGAGCTTCCGACTACTTCGGCGTATACATCGCAAACCCCGAGACCGAAACTTGGGATAAGACCGCCGATAAAGTAAACTACTTCGAAATCCGTTTCCGCACCAAGGAAGAAGGCGACGACCCCAAATTCTACTCCCTCCACATGGAATGCTCCGACGACTTCACCACATGGAGCGACGAAGACATCACTATCGAGGTGCCCAAAACAATCAATATGACCTTCGCCCACGAAGCCGAAGAACTGGGCACCGCAGTCATCGAAACCACACTGGAAGCTAACGCCGACATGGTTATGACAGTCACCTCCGACGTCTCCGGCTACCACGTGGTCAACACGCTCACCACTACGCCCGAAAAGATGACCGACATCGTCGACATCACCATCGACGGCGAATACTACCTCCACAACGAATGCTATATCGACGGCCAAGGCTTCACCGACTACGCTCAGATGTACCGCGACATCCGCGACTCTTCCGGATATTGGGACGAAAACCTCGACGACTACATCGACGGAAACTCCGCTGCTCTGGCGGCTCACGTCAAGCGTGCAACCGTCGACCTCGACATCCTCAAGAAGCTACAGGTCAAAGGCAAGATGTTCAATTTCAGCCTTTTCAACGAACGCTTCGCCAAAGACCCCTGGATTGACGACATCAACACCCCCCAGGGCAAACTCTACACTTATGGTAAATTAATCAACTGGGACGAAGAAAGCGGCATCCTCGACATCGACTGTAAATATCCCGAAATCATCCAGAGCGATGTGGACTACCTCCTCGACTACTCCGACTTTCAGTTCTTCTACGACCAGAACCCCAACATCCAGGGATTCATCAGCTGGGAAATGAACGACGACATTATGGAAGATCCCTTCTGGGGAGACTCCAACTCAGGTTTTTGCATCGTTGATGGCTATTTAGTGTATGTGACGAATGAACCCCGGAGCCAGGAAGACTTCGATAACAATGTTAGACGCTGGGGCTACTACTGCGGTGACGGAGTAGTACCCGTCGACTCAAAGGATGTAATCCATCCCGCCTTGATGCGCAATCACTACAAAGAAGTGATGCCGGTGCTCATTTTCCCCGACCTCTCATCCTACATGTTCTCCGAATTCTTCACATCCGACTCTTTCCGGAACCTCATCGACGACTACAACGAGATTATTGAAACTTATAAGGGTATTGTAGGCGTTGAGAACTAAGCTTTTAGCTGCAATTTTAATCATATCAAGTTACTTGCCCACCGTAGCGGACGAACAGCCCGACTCGGTAGGCAAGTCCTTTTTGCTCAACGACGTTTCCGTATCCGCCGTCGGGCCCCGGCGTGTCATTAAGGCCGACAACACCGGTGCAATGACTATCGACGGCGCCATGCTCTCGGAAGTACCGTCCTTGATGAGCATCCCAAACCCTATAGCACTGATGAGCACCTTGCCCGCCGTCGCTACTCCGAACGACCTCCAGGCCGGAATCAGCGTCCGCGGAGGAAACCCCGGCGACAACTACTTCATAGTCGACGGTGCTCGAATCGTCAACCCTATTCACATGCTCGGGTTCTTCTCCACATTCAACCCGGCCATTTACAAAGATTACTCATTCCGCGCCGACCGTATCCCCGCCGCCAACCCCTCTTTTGCAGGTGGACTCTTCGAGGCTCATTCCGCTCCGCAACCCGATTCCACACTGCATGGGTCGGTAACCGTAGGGCTTATCGAAAGCAACCTCGGTATGAACATCCCGCTGAAACCCTCTAAAATATCCCTCGCCGTCGGCGCTCGAAAATCATACCTCAACCTCCTCTTCCCAAATATCCTCACACTCGGCACGGCACACCTCGACTACGGCTACACCGACCTCAACCTCGCACTGAACGCGGCAATATCCAACGGTCATAACCTAAAAATCAGCGCCTTAGCCACAAAGGACCGCTTGATAAACCACATCAACTTCAACGACCAAAAGGACGGAAATTTCGGGTGGGACAATATGGCGGCCGCAGCTTCCTGGTCGCACAAAGAAATGACGGCCAAACTGTCCTACACCCTCTTCAAAAACCACTTCTTCCTCACCGAAGGGGCTCGTGTACTGGACCTCCCCTCTGATTTGAAGCAGACTTCGGCAATATGGCAATGGAAGCCCAACAAACACTGGACTGTGGAAGCCGATGCAAACATCCGATATTCCTCCGGGCAATACAACCGAAGCCTCGGCCCCGCACCCGATTCCATATCCTCGACAGCAATCGAAACAAACCTCGCCGCCGACTACAACCTCAACCTCCGATGCGGACTCTCCCTCCAAGCCGGAATACGCCTGGCCTTATACAACTGCAACAGCTACACCACCGCAATCCCACAGCCACGGGTCAACCTCCACTACAACCTCTCCGACCTCTTCAACCCATTCATAGCCTACTCACGCACAGCCCAATTCGAACGCCTGATTCAGGAAAGCAGCTGCGGACTCCCCGCCGACTTCCGCATAAATGCCGACAAAAAGATACCCGCCCGTGTAATAGATAATTTCTCAATCGGATTCTCCGGCACAATTACCGACCTGATTTTACGTTATAATATCGAAGGATATTACCGCCGTAGCAACCACGATGCCGAATTTATAGGCTTACTGTTGGACCTCACAAATCCCGGATACAACCCCACCGCCGATTTCGCCGACGGTAAGGGCTACAGCNCCGGACTGTCGGCAATGATTATGCGAACCTTCGGGCGCNTGCNCGGGCGCATCAGCTATAATTTAGGCNTATCGCGCGTAAAAATCCACAGACTCGGCCCTCNATATGTACCCTCTGTAACCGACCGNCTCCACGACCTCAACGCAAGCATCACCTGGGAGCCGCTCCGCNGACTCACTCTCACAGCATCCTTCACCCACGCAACCGGTACNCCATTCACCAAAGCCAAATACGGATATATGCTCGGCGAAAACCTCATATGCGAGTACTTTCCGCACAATTCTTCAAGGCTCCCGGCCTATAACCGGCTCGACATCGGCGCCGGATACCGCTTCAAAAAACGNGGTCGGCTCGCGCACGCGGTCAACCTGTCGGTCTACAACGCCCTCGCCTCCAANAACATCCTGTTCCAGTACACAAGCTACTCCATCTCCTCNGGCATAATGCTCAAAGAATCAACAATGAAATNCGTAATCCCATCGNTGGCTTACACACTCACTTTCTAATGAAAAAAACTCTCTCCCTCATAGCTATCTCATTGATATTCACACTCGTCGNCTGCGAATCATCCGACGAACCCGCGCTCAACCCCGCCGACGTGCCAATGGTAGTCGAAGGCTGGATTGAGGAAGGTCGTGCACCGATTGTAATGGTNACTCACGCNGTCGACCTCACCGTCGACAACCCTTCCTTCGACAGCATCCCCGACCCTTGGTGCCGCGTAATAATCTACGACAACGACACCCCCAACGTTCTCACGCTCCGAAAAAGCGACGCATACATGCCCCCGCTGATCTACACGTCCTCACGGCTCAAAGGCCGGGTGGGGCACACCTACCGGCTGGTGGTAGAATCCGAAAAACACACCCTCACCGCCACCGCAACTCTCACCAAGTCGCCACGAATCGACAGCGTCCGCACCGTACCCGTGCCCGGCACCGACTCACTATTCTCCCTCACAGCCTACACTTCCAACATTCAGCCCGGCACATATCATAAATACTTCACCAAAACAATCGGAGTAGACCCAAGACCATACCCAACTTTCTTGGGCAACGTAGCAGCCGACTCTTACAACCCCGAAACGGGCACTCCGATTACCCGAGGAAAACGTGCACCCCTCGACGACTCAACCGCACAAACCGACAACCACTACTACCGCCTCGGGCAGACCGTAATCGTACAATGCTCATCAATGGACCGAGACATCTACGACCTCTGGCGGGTCTACGACTCAAACATCTCCTTCAGCGACAACCTCTTTATCACCTTCACATCCAACCTCCCCTCAAACATCCAAGGAGGCCTCGGCTACTTCGCCGCCTACGGAATAACAGAAAAAGCCATCCGCATAAAATAAAACCAACCCACCCCAAATTGTAGGGACATCGCTTTGCGATGTAAAAACAGCCCAACAAGCAAAAGCAATGCCCGCAGGGCAAATTTGTCTGCGGCGCGGAGCTTCAGCTCCGCCCACGAGTCCTCCTAATGGCTCTAATAGCTCTGATAACACAAGCCCCTAGCCCCCGCCCCGCAATTTTCCAAAACCATGCTAAAAAACATATTCAAAAAATTGCGCATCCGCAAAAAAAAGACTATTTTTGCGCAAATTTGGATATTATGGCAAAGGACCTGTCAGAGCAGCTCAACCGAATCGGACATAAAGCCGAATTGCTTGTCACCCGCTATACAACCCTCAGGGAAGACAATCAGCGACTTGAAGCNAGAGTTCAGGAGTTGGAAGCCGAGCTCGAGAAAAGCCAACGTACTATTGAACGACTCCAAACCCAAGTGGAGCACTTCAAAATTTCGTCGGCTCTCGCACCGGACAGCCGCTCAGCCGCAGAAACCAGAGCCATCATTAACCGGATTGTGCGGGATATCGACGCGTGCGTGGCCGACTTGATGAAAGACGTCTAACTCCGTGAACTGACCCCAATGAGCGAGAAAGAATATAAAATATACATAAAGATTGGCGACCTCGAAGGATTCCACCTCGTGGTGCCGGAAAGCGAAGAGTCGTTTTACCGTTCCGTCGTCGCAAGTATCAACAAGTACTATAATCAACTGAGATTCGGTTATAATGCNGACTCCGCCGCCGTAGCTATCTCAAAAGTGGCGCTGATGTTTGCCGAAACAAGCTACAGGCGATCTCAGTTGCAAAATTCTGAGCGAAACCTCCTCGACCAGTTCGAAGCTCGGCTCGACCAGCTCCTGAAAGGGACTGACTGAGGGAGGTTCACATGCCACCGCCGACTCCTGTATAGTGAGTTATACCCGCACTTTTCTCTCAACTGCCTCTCTACCACGAGGTTGGTTGCGAAAAGTGCCTTTTTGTTATCTTTTAATCCCTCTTTATATGGGAATGTTTATTCTTATTTTAATAGCAGTAGTGGTCGTGGCGGTAGCCGTGGCCGTGGGTATTACCCTGATGCTGCAGCGCCGTATGGCTGCTACGCGCGCTAAACAGATAATCGCCGAAGCCGAACGTGAAGCCGAGGACCTTAAGCGAAACAAAGTCCTCGAAGGACGTGAAGAATCGCTCAAAATAATTGCCGATGCCGAGCGTCAGGCCAACCAGAAAGCTTCCAAGCTCCAGAGCCAGGAAGCCAAAATGAAGCAACGCGAGCTTCAGCTCAACCAGCAGCAAAGTGAAAACCAGCGAACTCGAAACGAACTCGACGCCGTTCGCCAGCAACTCGACAACCAGCAAGCCGTCATCAACCACCGCCAGGCCGAGCTCGACGACCTTCACCACCAGGCTCAGGACCTCCTCGAACACATCTCNGGCCTCAGCAGCGCCGAAGCAAAGGAAAAACTTATCGAAAGCCTTAAGGATGAAGCCAAAACAGCCGCCGCTTCATATATCAACGACATCATGGACGACGCCAAGCTCACCGCAAATAAGGAAGCTAAGAGAATCGTGGTCCAGAGCATACAGCGCGTCGCTACCGAAACCGCCATCGAAAACTCCGTAACCGTTTTCCACATCGATTCCGACGAAATCAAAGGGCGAATCATCGGTCGTGAAGGTCGCAACATCCGCGCTCTCGAAGCTGCNACAGGCATCGAAATCATCGTNGACGACACCCCCGAAGCTATCGTACTCTCAGGATTCGACCCCGTACGTCGCGAAATCGCCCGACTCGCTCTCCATCAGCTCGTTGCCGACGGNCGTATACACCCCGCCCGCATCGAGGAAGTGGTTGCTAAGGTTCGCAAACAGATCGAGCAGGAAATCATCGAAACCGGACAGCGTACGGCCATCGACCTCGGAATCCACGGNCTCCATCCCGAACTGATCCGCCTCGTCGGNAANATGAAATACCGCTCCAGCTACGGCCAGAACCTGCTTCAGCACTCACGCGAAACCGCAAACCTCTGCGCCGTCATGGCAGCCGAACTCGGGCTCAACCCCAAGAAAGCACGTCGCGCCGGACTCCTCCACGACATCGGTAAAGTACCCGACGAAGAGCCCGAACTCCCGCACGCTCTCCTGGGTATGAAACTGGCCGAAAAGTACAAGGAAAAACCCGAAATCTGCAACGCTATCGGCGCTCACCACGACGAAATCGAACAGACTTCGCTCCTGGCCCCCATCGTGCAGGTGTGCGACGCTATCTCAGGCGCTCGCCCCGGCGCACGTCGCGAAATCGTCGAAGCATACATCAAACGTCTCAACGACCTCGAACAACTCGCAATGAGCTACCCCGGCGTTATCAAAACCTACGCAATCCAGGCCGGACGCGAACTTCGTGTTATCGTGGGCGCTGACAAAATCGACGATGCCGAAACTGAACGCCTTTCATCCGAAATCGCACGCCGTATCCAGGACGAAATGACATACCCCGGACAGGTTAAAATCACCGTAATCCGCGAAACTCGTTCCGTTAGTTTTGCAAAATAAGCAGCGGCAATGAAAGAACCTAACAATTCCAATCCGGAAGCCGCTTCGGATCATAATCCCCTGCCCGAACCCCAAAGCGACGCCCAAGCCCTCGATTTCGACGAACGACCCGCCGACGAGGCCCCCCTTGGCGCCCCGCACAAGTGCTCCCGGGAGTCGCTGGACTGCCGTTGCTCAAAGCTCCACAGCTTCAACTGGCTCGAGGACATCCCCGGTGGATACGCCGAAAGCGACCTCGTGGAAGTGCAGTTCAAAAACACCCGAAAGGGATACTACCGAAACACCACAAACCTCCCTCTCGAGGTGGGCGACATGGTAGCCGTAGAAGCCTCGCCGGGACACGACATCGGAATGGTCACACTCATGGGNAAACTCGTTGAGCTGCGACTCCGCAAGGCCGAAGGTCCAAAGGTCAANACCGAAGAAATTCGCCGGATTTTCCGAAAAGCNCGCCCCGCCGATATGGAGAAGTACCACGAAGCGCGGGCNCGCGANGAGGACACGATGATTAGAGCACGTCGTATCGCCGACAGCCTCAAATTAAACATGAAAATCGGCGACGTGGAATTNCAAGGCGATGGAAACAAAGCTATCTTCTACTACATCGCCGACGAACGCGTCGACTTCCGACAACTCATTAANGTACTGGCTGAAACATTCAAGGTCCGNATCGAAATGAAGCAGATCGGAGCACGTCAGGAAGCCGGACGTATCGGAGGTATAGGCCCCTGCGGACGCCCTCTGTGCTGCTCTCAGTGGATGACCAGCTTCGTGTCAGTGGCTACTAACGCCGCTCGCTCGCAGGACATTTCACTCAACCCCCAGAAGCTCGCAGGACAGTGCGCCAAGCTAAAATGCTGCCTCAACTTTGAAGTGAAAACATACATCGAAGCCTCAAAAAAACTGCCCCCGCGCGATGTACGCCTCGAAACTGCCGACGCCACTTTCTACCACTTCAAGACCGACATCTTCAAGCGGCTCATCACCTACTCTACCGACAAGAGCATCCCGGCAAACCTGGTGACTATCTCGGCCGACAGGGTATTCNAAATAATTGAGCTAAATAAAGCNGGTCAAAAACCCCTCTCGCTCGTACCCGACGACGACAAAAAGGAAAAACCGAAAGCCGACTTCGGCGACATCCTCGGTGGCGAAGACGATATTTCACGCTTCGACAANAAAAANCGCAAGCGCAANAAGANCAAACCCNCCGACCAGAAACCCGCNCANNCTCCTGCACCCAACGGNNCNCAAAAGCCCAACCCTCAGAAGCCCAAGGACAACGCCTCCAAGGACAACGCCTCCAAGGACAATGCCCAAAAGGAGAACACCCCCAAGGACAACGCCCAAAAGCCCAAGGAGGCCAACGGTCAAAAGAACAATCACCATCGCAAGAACCGTCCCAAACCCAAAAACAACGGAAATAAGTAAGTGTTCTAATTTAATTTATACTATATGCGAACTTATTTTTTAGTCAATTTCAGTGCGGAGCGAAGGAGCTTAGCGAGCTAAGCGACTGAACGACAAGCTGAAAGTGGCAAAAAAGAAGTCGCAGAGAGTATAAAAGATGTTCTTTACCACTTACTATCGGTTAAATTTGAATACTTA
>JAAVGX010000028.1 GCA_014800065.1 Bacteroidales bacterium
GGAGCGATGTCCGTACATTTTTTTTGCAATTTGGGGCAATTTTTGGTAATTTGATTCGGGTGTGCTTTTTTGTGCAGGATTTTTTGGCTTAAATTAGAAGTTTTTAGTAACTTTGAGGGCTAATTATGCCTTAAAGGCTCAAACCGCGAAAAATCATTATTCAAATACCTAAAAACCATGCGACTACGATTGTTTGTACTTTTGTTCCTCTCGGCCATTTTTGGCTTGGGAACAATGTCGGCCGCCACTTTGGTTGGCGTAGTGGTGAATGGAAATTCCGGAAGTCCCATCAGCGGGGCAACTGTAATGCTCCGTGAAGGAGAATCCACCGCCACCACCAACTTCAACGGCCAATTCCGTCTGCAGTGCGACGACAATCAGGATGGCTATCTGATTGTAATGTGCGACGGGTATCAGAGCTACGGTGCCCCCGTTGCTATCGGCACATCAACAGTGAATGTTGGTGAAATCCGTCTGAGTCTCGATGACATTGCCACTACTTATTATGGCGATGCTGAGGATCTGATTTTCGATGAAGCAGAGCTCGACGACGATGAAGGGAGCGCGCAAAGCGTGGCAGCCCTGACGGGAGCAAATGACAACATCTACTACAACACCGCTTCCTACAACTTCGGCCCGATGTACTTCCGCTATCGCGGTCTGGACAATATGTACCAGAGTGTGTATATCAACGGCGTGAAGATGAACGACCTTATCCGCGGCAGTTTCAGCTTCTCAACTCTCCTTGGAATGACCAGCCGCGCATTCCGCAACAAGACTACCGCGGTAGGTATGGAGGCAAGTAACTTCGGCTTCGGCGATATCGGCGGTTCTGTTAACTACAACACTACCACTGACCTTTACGCCCCCGGTTTCAACGGTTCGGTAGCATTCACCAACTCCAACTACATGATGCGCGCCATGGCCACCTACTCCACCGGTCTAAACCGCCAGGGCTGGGCGTTCACCGTGAGTGCAATCGGACGTTATGCCAAGGAAGGCGTGATGGAGGGTACGTTCTACAATTCTGCCGGTCTGTTCATGTCGATCGAAAAGAAAATCAATGCCGAGCATAGCCTTACGCTGACTGCTTTCGGTGGTCCCACCCAGCGCGCAACCGGTCGCCCGACCTATCAGGAGGCCTACGACCTTGCGGGTTCGAACCTCTACAATCCCGACTGGGGTTATCAGGAAGGTAAGAAGCGCTCTTCCCGCATCACCGAAACGTTCGACCCCACCGCCATGCTGAGCTGGTTGTTCAAGAAGGACAACACCATCCTGAATACTTCAGCAGCGTTCCGCTCGGTTTACTACAACCGTACCGCGCTGAACTACTACAAGGCTCTGGACCCCAATCCTACCTACTACCGCTACCTCCCCTCGTACTATGAGGACGACGAGGAAATGTACGACCTCTACACCGAGTTGTGGCGAAACGACCAGTCTTTCCGCCAGATCAAGTGGGATGACCTGTACCAAATCAACTACCTTAACAATGTGCAGAACGAAGGACTGCCCGAAGGGTCAGCTGATCGCAAGGGTTCGAGCTACATCATGGAGAACCGCACGAACCACCAGCTCAACGCCATGTTCAACTCCTATATCAATACCCGTTTGAACAATGTGATGAGCCTTCAGGGCGGTGTGAGCTTCAACTACACCCGCAGCTCCAACTACAAAACCATCCGTGACCTGATGGGAGGCGAATTCTGGCTCGATATCGACCCCTTCAGCGACCGCGATATTGCAATCGCACCCCAGAACCTCCAGAACGACCTCGACAATCCCAACCGTCGCGTTGTGAAGGGCGATAAGTTCGGTTATAACTACCTGATTAACGCACTGCGGGCTGAGGCTTGGTTGCAGAATGTGATTACTCTGCCCAAGTGGGATATCAATTATGGTCTCAACTTCAGCTATACCCAGTACCAGCGCGATGGTAAGATGCGCAATGGTCGTGCCCCGCACAACTCATTGGGCAAGAGCGAGATGCTCAAGTTCGACAACGCCGCCTTGAAGGTTGGCGCCATCTATAAGCTTGACGGTCGCAATCAGTTTGCCGCGCATGCCGAGTATGCCACCCGCGCGCCTCAGGTTGACCAGGTATTCATCGCACCGCGCGTGAAGAATACCGTGGTAGATAATGTAGAGAGCGAACGCGACTTCTCCGCCGACCTTTCCTACATCTGGAATTACCGCCGCTTCCGCGGCTCACTGACTGCGTTCTACACCGACGTGAACAACGCCATCGAGCGCAACGGTTTCTACGACGAACAGTACACCACCTATACCAACGTAGTACTCTCGGGCGTGAAACGCTGCTACAAGGGACTTGAATTAGGCATGTCCTACAAAATCACCCCCTCCATCACGGCTACTTTCGCGGGTATGTACTCCAAATTCCAGTACAAGAACAATCCTCAGGGCACCCGTACCTTCGAAAACGGTCTGTACCCCGACACCACACAGACCGTGTACCTGAAGAACTACTACTTGGGTTCGACCCCTCAGTTCGCCGGTAACCTCGGCATCGACTACGCCGCACCGAAGAACTGGTTCTTCAACGTCAACGCCACCCTTCAGGGCAACTCCTACGTGACCCTTGCCCCCGCGTACCACGAAGCGCTGCCCAATCTGTGGGAACAGTTCGACTCCGAAGAGGCACTCCAGGCAAAAATCGACGAACTCAGCCAGCAGGATAAGCTGAAGAACGCCTTCACCCTGAACGCCTCCATCGGTAAGCTGATCTACATCAACCGTAAGGTGAGCATGAATATCAACCTGAATGTGAACAACATCCTTAACAACCGGAACATAGTAACCTACGCATACCAGCAGGGCCGCCTCGACACGAAGAACTACGACCGCGATGCATATCCCAACCGCTACAGCTATGCACAGGGCATTCGCCTGTTCCTCAATGTAGGTGTTCGCTTCTAAATCCTGAAAGAATATGAAACATACATTATATAATATAGCACTTGGGTCAGCAATGGCCTTGCTCGCCGTTGGCTGTGACGATGACTTCGTGCGTCCGCCGATGATCACCCCCGAGGTGCTCGACATAACCACCACCTCCACTTTGGCCGACGTCAAGGCCGAATATTGGCAGTATGTTTCGGCCTCACCTCAGCAGGTCGGTCTTACCGCCACCGGTGATTCTGTAATAATCAAGGGGCGTGTCTGCTCCTCAGACGAAACCGGAAACATCTACAAGAATATCATCATCCAAAGCACTAACGAGCAGGGTCAGCAGGTAGCTCTGACATTCGCCGTAAACAATAACAAGCTTTACAGCACCTACAAATTCGGTCAGGAAGTGTTTATCAACCTCACCGGCCTGTATGTAGGCGGTTATAGCGGCCTGATGCAGTTCGGTGGTGTAGGAACCAGCGGAATGACCTTCATGGAAAGCGATGTGTTCGATGCCCATGTCAAGGCCTCCGGAATGCCTAAGCTGACCGCCGTCGATACCACCGCCACCACCATCTCCGAACTGATGGCAGCGAAGGCGGGGGCAGTAGAACTGTGGCAGAGCCGCCTTGTGCGAGTGGACAGCGTTCAGTTCACCGAACCCGGCGAAGTGTTTGCCGGAAGCGCCAACACCAACCGCTATATCACCGACCGCGAGGGCAATCGCCTGATAGTGCGCAACAGTGCCTACGCATCGTTCAAGAACGAACGTATTCCCGCCGGTATGGGTTGCGTGACCGGTATTCTGAGCTACTTCGGCTCCGACTGGCAGATTCTGCTGATTGACCTCGAAGGTTGCCAAGGCTTCGACGGCGTACCGGTAGAACCCGAGACCCCCGCCGCCGGTCCCGCCCAGGCTTCTTTCACCGAGAAGTTCGACTCCGACAAAATTCCTGCCGGCTGGACTTCCTACAAGGTGAAGGGCGACAAGGCGTGGTACTTCACCAGCTTCGACAATAACTACTATGCGGCCATGACCGGCTACAAGGGAACCGCACCCTTCGACAGCTGGCTCGTAAGCCCCGGCTTGGATTTGGACAAGGCTACCGAAAAGGTGTTCTCCTTCAATAGCCAGGTCAACGGCTACGGCGCAACCACCACCACCTTGAAGGTGTATGTTCTGACCGATGCCGATCCCTCCAAGGGCACCGCCACCGAGCTGACCGGCGTCACCTTGGCCACCGCTCCTGCAAGCGGCTACTCCGGTTTTGTTAGCTCCGGTAATGTTGACCTGAGCAAGTTCACCGGCGTTGTTTACCTCGGCTTCCAATATGCCGCCACCCAGGATGCGAACTATGCAACCTGGTGTATCGACGACGTAGTGGCGGGCGAGAAAATCACCGTACAGGAGCCCGGCACCCCCGAAGAGCCCGGCGACACCGAAGGAACAACCATCTACAGCTCGCTCACCGGATCCGGTACGGATATGCCTGAAGGCTGGACTATCAGCAACGTGACCTTAGGCACGATGGAGGCTATCTGGAAGTGGGAGGTCTACAAGGACAGCGGTTATCTGAAGGCTACATCGTTCGGCTGCACCGACACCACACTGGCTTATGCCGTTTCGCCTGAAATCGACCTTACGGGCTACAGCGATTGTGAAATGACCTTCGACCATGCAGCCAAATTCCAGACCACCCTCAAGAAGCTCTGCGGCGTGGTAGTACGCGAAAAAGGCAAGGAAGACTGGACGGCCCTTACCGTTCCCACCTGGCCCGAAGCCGGCACATGGAACTTTGTGAATGCCGGCTCCATCAGCCTGTCCGACTACAGCGGCAAGGTGATTCAGATAGCTTTCAAGTACTCCGGCGATAAGGACGGTGCGGATACTTGGGAGGTTAACAAACTCATCGTAACCGGTAAAAAGTAACTTATGAAAAAGCTGAAATATATAGCTGCGCTTGCAGCACTGGCGTTAGGCTCCACCTTTAGCGGGTGCCAGGACGACATCGATGCTCCGCAGATGGAGGTGCCGACTGCCAAGTCGACCCCCAACACCACCATCGCCGAGCTGAAGGAGATTTTCTGGGACGATGCCACCAACTACGCCCTCAAAATCGAAAACACCGAGGACCCCGACTATCACTATGTAATCGCCGGTAGAGTAGTATCGTCCGACGAGCAGGGGAATGTGTTCAAGAGTCTTGTAATTCAGGACGAAACCGCGGCCCTGGCTTTCTCCATCAATTCCTACAACCTCTACCTGAACTACCGTATCGGTCAGGAAATCGTGATGGATGTAACCGGTATGTATATCGGTAAGTACAACGGCCTCCAGCAGATGGGTATGCCCGAATGGTATACCCAGGGTAACTGCTATGAGGTTACCTTTATGGCACCGGAGTATTTCTCGGCTCACGCCGAACTCAACGGTCTGCCCGATGCAGCCAAAATCGACACTATCGCTGTGAAGAGCTTCTCCGTGCTCACTCCCAGCCCCGAGGTGCTACGCAAATATCAGAGCCAGCTCGTGTGCCTGAAGAACGTGCATTTTGAAGATGCCGGCAAGGAGCTCTTCTCCGAATACCACTCCAGCGGTGTTAACCGCAATCTGGTTGACCGCAACGGTCAGACCCTGGTGGTTCGTACCAGCGGTTATTCCACTTTCTGGAATCAGCTTCTTCCAGAAGGCGAGCTTGATGTTACCGGTATTCTGAGCTATTACGGCACCACCGGATGGCAGTTCATCCTCATCGACGAGGCCGGTTGCCAGAAGGCTGCTTCGCAGGTCGACCCCGACTTGGGTACGCTTGACAAACCTTACTCCGTAGCTCAGGTTGTGGCCGAAGAGATGGAAGGCTTCGATGGCGAAGGTTGGGTTCAAGGCTGGGTCAGCGGTGCTGTCGCTCCCGGTGTGGAAGAAGTCACCTCCCTCAGCGACCTCGAACTCTGGGCACCCGCCACTCTGCCCACTACGCTTGTAATCGGCGCTGAGCAGGTGAGAGACCTCGAAACATGTCTTGTCGTATTCCTCCCTGCCGATACTCCCCTCCGCCAGTATGGTAACCTTGCCGACAACCACAATCTTGCCAAGAAGATTTGGATCAAGGGTAGCTTCCAGAAGGTGATGGGTACTTATGGTATTGTGACAAGCGGCTCGGCTGCCGACTTCCGCATAGAAGGACTTGAGCTCGAAACGGGTGAAGTGCCCGAAGGCGACGGTTCTGAAACATCGCCCTACAACACCGCTCAGGTGATAGCCAAGAATCCGAGCAGCACCACCGAAGCAGTGGAATCGGCCGTTTGGGTTAAGGGTTATATCGTAGGTTCGATGCCCACCGGCGGTTCTTCCACAACACTGCAGGGCACCAACTTCAGTACTGCTGATGCCGCCACTACAAACCTGGTTCTCGGCCCGACAGCTGACTGCACCGACTACACCAAGTGTGTGGGCGTTCAGCTTCCCACGGGTGCAATCCGCAATGCCCTCAACCTGCAGGCCAACCCCGGCAACTTGGGCAAGGCGCTTGCAGTGAAGGGCGACCTGATGAAGTACTGCGGAGGTCCCGGCGTGAAGAATCTGACAGCATATAACTTGGGCGAAGGTGCCGGTCAGGAGCCTGATCCCACACCCGTAGAAGCTGTTTCTTCACTTGACGTAAACTTCGACGGCGGAACAACCCTCCCCACTGGCTGGACTGATGTGAACGTAGCAGGTGATAAGAGCTGGTATGTGACCACCTTCAACAATAACAACTATGCCGCAATGACCGGCTATAAGGGAACCGCACCTTTCGACGAATGGCTGATTTCGCCTCCCGTTGATATGGCCAAGGTTACCGATAAGGTTCTCACCTTCGACACTCAGGTAAACGGCTATGGCTCCACTACTTCGAAGTTCGAGGTGTATGTGCTCACATCTGCCAATCCTACCGAAGCGACCAAGACCGAGCTCAAGCCCACCATTGCTACCGCTCCGGCTTCCGGTTACTCCGATTGGGTGTCATCCGGAAATGTAGACCTGAGCTCGTTCAGCGGTACTATCTACATCGGATTCCGCTATGAGGCCACCACTGATGCCAATTATGCGACCTGGTGTGTAGACAATATCAAGCTCAATTCAGGAAGTGTAACCCCCGACCCCGAACCTACTCCTGATCCTACCCCCGATCCTTCCGGTGAGGGTACGAAGGAGAATCCTCTTAACGCCTCCGACGTTATCTCTCTGAGCCCCACCTCCACCTCAGAGGCAGTTGCTACTGACGTGTGGGCTGCCGGATATATCGTAGGTTTCTACAACGGTTCGGTAGTGAAGGGTAATGCCACTTTCGGAGCGACCGATGCCGTGGCATCCAACATCCTGCTCGCGCCCACAGCGGATTGCACCGATTACACCAAGTGTATTCCTATCCAGCTGCCCTCGGGAGCTGTTCGTACCGCTCTTAACCTGAAGGATAATCCTGCAAACCTTGGCAAGCGAGTAGAGGTAAACGGTGATGTGGCCCTCTATGGTGGTCAGGCCGGTATCCGCAACACCAAGGGCTACGAATGGCTCGAAGGCGGTTCGACCGTAGAGCCTACTCCCGACCCCGAGCCCACTCCTGATCCTACCCCCGACGGCGATGCGGTGACAGTGCTCACAAGCGCTTTCACCAGCCTGCCCGGCGCAAACACAGTGGATGGCTACACCTTCGACATTCAGACCAACGGCGGCGCTACCGCTCCTCAGCTCAATGGTGCGAATCTTCGTCTCTATGCCAAGAATCAGATGACCGTGAAAGGCGCCAAGTTCGCCAAAATCGTCATCACTCTGACATCAGATGCCAAATATCGTTACACCACCTTTGAGCCCAGCGCGGGTAAACTGGACCCCGCGCAGGCTGAAAACGACACCACCATTACCTGGGTTGGTGATGCCTCAGAAGTTACCTTTACGGTAGGTGACAAGGCTACCATGGGTAGCGATGGTGCAACCAAGGCCGGTCAGATCCGACTGAGCAAAATCGAAATATATCCCGCCCAATAAGGCATAACACATTCTATCCGGCACCTCGCCCCGACGGGCGAGGTGCTTTCGTTTAGAGTGTGTTTATGTTGCGGGATGGTGGACATAGTGAAGACAAAACCGTCACAAAGGCCGCAAAGTGGCAGATTTCAATGATTTTCATTGGCAAAAGTTTGTTGCTTTTAGATAAAATTTTTAAATTTGTAGCGAGAATTACAAGTTAAGTACTATGAGTGAGAAAATCGATAATCTCGACCGCCGCATTCTTCAGATTGTGATTCAGAATGCGCGTATTCCCTCTAAAGAAGTCGCAGTGGAATGCGGTGTAAGCCGCGCCGCGATTCATCAGCGCCTGCAGCGCCTCTCCGATATCCGAGTGATAACGGGTTCGGGTTACCATGTTAATCCCAAGGCCCTTGGTTATGCCACATGTACCTATATCGGAGTAAATCTTGAGCGCGGCGCGATGTATCGTGATGTGATCCCCGACCTCGAAAAGATACCGGAAATCGTGGAGTGCCACTTCACCACGGGGCCGTACACGATGCTTATAAAGCTGTATGCTCGCGATAATGAGCATCTGATGGAGCTGCTCAATAAGAAGATTCAGATGATTCCTGGTGTTACGGGCACGGAGACTCTCATTTCGCTGGATCATTCCATCGACCGCGAAATTCCGATTCACCTCCTTCCCGGGCAAGGTGACCAGGACTGAGTGAGTGCAAACAATAGAAAATCCACGCTACGACATGTCTGAAACCGCCCAACGTTGGACCGAGATAGAGCACCTGCCTGAATGGGATGAGGAGTTCTATCTTGTATATACCGCCAAGAAGTTTGGCAAGTGGGTCATGCTCAAGACTTTGCGCCCTGAATATCGGGATGATGCCCGTTATCGGGCCATGATCGAGCAGGAGTTTGATGTGCGCTATAGCCTTGCCCATCCCAATATCGTGATGATCAATGACTTTGAGGATATCCCAGGCGTTGGTCTGAGTATTGTGACGGATGATGTTTACGGCCTGTCGCTGCGCAAACTGCTTGATGAGGGTAAGGTGACCCATCATCATGTGGAGCAACTTCGCCATCAGTTGGTTGATGCGCTGGATTATATAGAGAATAAGCATATAGTCCATCCTCCGTTGCGCCCCGAGAACATCCTCTTCACGGAGAATATCGGCAATCTGAAGCTGATAGACGTGGGATTTGAGCAGCGTCCCTCCTTGTCGCATCAGTCGGTGTCCGACGATATTTATAATTACGGCAAGGTACTCACCGAGGTGCTTGAAAAGACGGGAATCGAGGACCCTGTGTTGCAACGAGTTGCGCGAAAGTGCACTGAGGCCGATCCTCGCCATCGCTATCGTAATCTGCAGCAGTTGCATCTTGCTCTGGAAGGGCGAGGCTTCAAGTGGGTTTACATCGCCATCATTATTTTCTTGTCGCTGATGGTGGTGATTCTGGCGTGGCTCAAATCGCCTTATAGTCCTGCGCCGATACACGGGAGTTGATAAGCGGAAATTAAATAATTAATAATTAAGGAATTAATTATATCACGACGGGTAGGATTTTGAAAGGCGTCAGTTTTTAATTCAGCCTTTAAAACGATAAATATTCATTACATAATGTCTGTATTTGTTCATCCTATAGCAGCAAGCAAGGACCAGCTTGAGCAGTATGTTCAATTTGGTATAGATTTATATAAGGATAATCCATATTTTGTGCCGCCGTTGGTGTCGGACGATATTTTTACGCTTGATCCGAGCAGCAATCCGGCGTCGGAGTTCTGCGACAGCCAGTCGTTTATGGCATTCCGCAATGGAGAACCGGTAGGAGCCGTGACCGCCATCATCAATCATCCGATAAATGAGAAGACCGGTCGTAAGGTTGTTCGTTTCGGTTACGTTAACTTTGTGGACGACGCAGAGGTTGTTGACGGCCTTTTTGATGCCGTACAACGCTGGGGCGCCGAGCGCGGTATGGACGAGATTGTTGGTCCGATGGGCTTTACCGACATGGACCACGAGGGCATGCTCATTGATGGATTTGAGGAACTGGGTACTATGGCGACCATCTACAACTATCCCTATTATCCCAAGCACATGGAGCGTATGGGGTTCGAGAAGGATGTGGACTGGGTGGAATACCGTATGACGGTGCCCGACAGTATTCCGGAGAAATATTCGCGTATCGCCGACCTGGTGGCCCGAAAATTCAAGCTCCACACTGTTGATATCAAGAGTAAGTCCAAGCTCAAGGAAAAGTATGGTCGTGCAATTTTTGAGTTGGTCAATGAGGCTTACGCTGACCTCTACGGGTTTGTTCCTCTGACCGAACGCCAGATTCAGTGCTATATCGATCAGTACATAGGAGTGCTTCGCCTTGAGGACGTGGCTCTGGTGGTGGATGAAGATGAAAAACTCGTTGCTTTCGGCATTTCCATGCCATCACTCTCAAAGGCCCTGCAGAAGAGCCGTGGCCGTATGTTCCCCTTCGGTTGGTACTATCTGCTCAAGGCTATCCGCGGAAATGTTGATGTTGTGGACCTGATGCTGGTGGCCGTGAAGCCCGAATATCAGAATAAAGGCGTGAATGCTCTTATCTTTACGAAATTAATTCCGGCCTATATTGCCAACGGCTATAAGTTCGCAGAGTCGAACCTGGAGCTGGAAGGCAACGAAGCCGTGCAGAAGCAATGGGAGTATTTCGAGCGCCGTCTTCACCGTCGTCGTCGTGCATGGAAGCGGGCCATCAAGCTCGATAAGCAGATGCAATGATCCTCATGTGTTTAATAAATGTTAAAATGCGTCTTTTGGTGTAACGATGCACCAAAAGATGCGTCTTAGAAATAGACATCTACATAATAATATAACAACTCCATCCTATGAATAAGATTCTATCTTTCCTGTTTATCCTCTTGCTTGTGCTGATGTGTGCATGCAAAACCAATGCCACCCAGCCGGTGAAGAGCGAAGCGACTACCACCAAGGAATATTCTGTGGGTGCTTTCAGCTCCCTCGAGGTGTATAATGCCATAGGCGTTAAGTATTCGCAGTCCAAGCAAACGAAAATGGTGGTAAGCGCCACTCCGACAGCGCTTCAATATCTTCAGGTGAAGGTGAAAGGCGGCAAGCTTTCCATCTATTTCGACACTCCCCAGGGATTCAAGGGGCATCTTACCGCGTCTGTCACGCTTAGCGGTCCTACTCTGAACGGAATCACAGCTTTCAATAGCTCAGATATCGAAGTGGTAACGCCTTTCAAGGGCGAGACCATGAAGATTGAGTCCTATAATAGTGCGGAGGTTGAATTTAAGAAGACGGTAGAATTGAAGACGCTCAATATCGGCGCTTTCAATTCCGCAGAGGTTGAAATTTCCGAACTCGAGGCGAATCATGTAACCGCTCAGTCCTATAACAGCGCAGATATTGATTTGGGAGGTACGGCAACCAAGGTATCGCTCGAAGCGTATAATACCGGAGGTATTGATGCCTCGGAATTGGTGGCCAAATCCGGAAAGGCTACCGCTTTCAATGCCGGATCCATCAAATGCAATGTGACTGATTTGCAGCTTGAACGCTATAACGGCGGAAAAATCAAGAACTTAAAGTAATTCGAATTCGCACCACCGCGTGCGCTGAGCAAAATATAGTGAGGAGGAGTGAGCAATCATTCCTCCTCTGCTATATTTTGGCAACCATCCGAAAATAGCTGACTTTCGCATTACAGAGCCTCTGCTCTCGGACTTAGACGAGCGTCCCCAGGTTCCACTTTGCTCCTGAGCACCTGGTGGCCACGTTCAATCAATGCAGCGACGAGAGCCTTGCCAATAAAGCCCTCGCCGCCGGTCACAATCATTTTCATAGTGTGTTATAGTGGGGTTGGTTTTACAATCAGAGATTTAAAGTCCAGCATATAGAAGCAGGATTCATACACGATGTGCTTGCTGTATATTTGGGCGGCAGCGTGCTCCAGCCGGCAACCATTCGAGTCATGGAAGCCAACGCCGAACACAGCACCTTCGATGTCATCGCTCAGGAGTGTTTCAATATCCCGNCCCATATAGTAGGCGTANGGCTTGTNAGGTTNGTCGCAGATGTCAAANGGCGTGATGCACTGATGNCCGTGCTCCGACANCTTGGCCTTGAGCCTCTCGGCGTGGTGCCGNGCCTCGATGAGCGGNCGCCCGGTGATNGGGATGGAGATGTATAGTTTCATTTTTATTTTGTGAAATAAGATAATTTTCATATCTTTGCAATAGATAAGGTGTCATTTCATTAATGATACACGAATACCGAGTGTCAGCAGTCCCGGGGTGCTAAAATGTCCACTGGTCCGGGAGGGTGCAGTGACGAAGGCGAGAGGGCATTCTACTCGCCTTATTTTTTATTATGACGCCATTCAAAAACTTTTTTATCTTTTGATATTAACAATATGGCTTTAAATGGGTGACGCATATTATTTTCGTGTTTTTCATATTCTATGATTCCCTTACTTACATCCTCCTTGTGAAACAATCCTTTTTTATCATAAACCACAGCGATTTCAGAGCCTTTGGACTTACAATGTTCCAAGGCTTTCTTCACACCCTTGTATGCTTCTGAAAAATTTTCTTTGGACGCTTGTTCAAAGGTTAATTTTTCTATGGATAATGTGCCCTCGCTAAATTTTGGCTCTCCTTTTGCGTCTATAAATGTAGCACGTGAAGGATTTCCTTCATTTTGTAATTCTACGATAATCCCATGATTTGCTAAAGCTCTGGCCACATCAATTTCATCTTCATGAAAGATATGCCCTTTTTCAAAGAGAACGTATGCTCCATTGTCAAGTATAAAAGATTTTTCGACATCATAGTTGCCNGTAGCTAAAGCAGCTCGAAATTCGGCAGCGTATTCTTCGTAACTATTCTCTCTAACAGTCTTTATTATATTGAATCCGCCATAACTTTTGTTGTCGTACATAGTTTACCCTCCATACGTTTAATTTTCATATACGACTCACAATACAAGAGTCCGTTTCGTTGGCAAAACTCTTGTGCTTCTCGCCCACCTCCATATACTAACATATTAGGNNTGTCAAAGCCAGAGATTCGTTTAGCAATTAAGAGCTCCACCTCAAGACTTTCTATGTTATCTGCATAACCTCTAGTTGCAAAGGCGTTATAACCATCAGGAACACCAAGAAGGTTAAACTCCCTGTACTTGTCTGATACCTTTAGGTCTACCCACACCGCAATTCCCAATTCCTGAAACCAACGTGCCAACCATCTCTTTTTGTAAATGTATTGAAGTCCATATGCCAAAGGAAGATTGGAGTGAAGTGTAAAATTTGGTTCTACNATTTCACGACANCCGCTAAATGCAACTTTATCGGGTCGTTTCCAAATGTTTTCAAAGCGATAATCGTCAACATAGAAATGATAGGTTGAAACATCCTTTTTACATCGCGAAGTTGCACCCCAGGGGGCAAAGGGAAGTAGTAAACCCGAAGAAGGNTGTCGGGCAAGAAGGAGGTTCGGAATGTCGTAGATATTATCACTGGGATAAATCCTATTCTGAGGAGGAATAATCTTTACCATTTGATGAGGTTATAATGAAGTTGTCTTTATGTCTGCAAAAATATCACTCAAAATTCCAGATTATCCAAATCGCCTAAAAAACTGTATTTCTCCTTTGNAATAAAGTTCTTCGTTTCACTCTGATTACCTGTATCTTAATCGTCGTTTTTTACCCATTTCCTCCAAATATGAAATTACTGAGCACNCCTAAAGCTCGTCAAATTCCCTTTCCAGTTCGGCCTTTCGGGCAAGCAGGTATTCGAGATATTTGGCGTTGGCATTGGCCACGGCTTCCTTGATGATGTCAGGCACAAACTCTGCGTAGTATTGATTTATCTGAATTACATCGGCAGCCTCTACATTTCGTATCTGGCGCTCGATGTCGTACAACTGCGATTGCAATTCGCAGGCTTTTTTGAATGTGTCCTTATCCATAAAATCGTGAATATAAAAAGCCCGACTGACTTTGAGGGTCAATCGGGCCCGGTTCAGAGTTGAGTCAATATTTGCGGTTGTGCTTGTAGGGTCGACTCTCGTTGTAGCGCATCTTCTCNCGGATNTGCCATTCAAGGTCGAAACCGAGAACCTCAGCCCAAACCGNGCANAGNACNANAACNGAGAACAGCNGNTCNNNAGNCGTTTCNTCCTGAGNGAGAATNTCAACACATTCGAGGGCTGCCACGCAGAACTCATTCTCAATATCCTGCNTCTGNTCCTCNAANTATNNGNNCANNTCNGGTTCCANATACTCAAGCTCCGCAGGGTCGTAAGCTCCGGAACCGATGGCATCGAAGCATCGGATGCAGATATCGGCAATCTCATCTTCCACGGTGCCCTTGATGTACTTCTCGAAGTTGGCTGCCCGGAAGGCTTCGCCATCGTAGGATAGGGCGGCCGAATATGCAGAGCGGTCGGCGTGGCGGTCTTTGCGGTCGGCCTGAACGGCCTCGGCAATTTCGGTGATGATGAGCATCAGTACCCGTTCATCACAACTGTTCTCCCAGAATCCGTGTGCCACGGCGTTGCGGTGGGCACGGTCAATCAATTCCTTGTAGTCCATCATTTGAGCAGGTTCTTGAATTCCTTTGAGGGTTTGAATGCCGGGACCTTATGTTCAGGGATTACAATCGCAGTACCTTTTGCGAGGTTCTGAGCTGTCTTCTCGGCGCGGGTCCTGATTGCGAATGTCCCGAAGCCACGGAGATAGATGTTCTCGCCCTTGGCCATAGTTTCCTTGACGACATCCATTAAGGCGTCCACGCACTGCTGCGCTGTTTCGACCGTCTGGCCGGTTTTCACGGCAATAGCCGCTGATAGTTCTGATTTTGTCATAAATTTGTTTGGTACTTTGAAAAGAATTACATAATTTTGAGGTGATAGATGTACTATCGATAAACATTCAGTCAGTACATTACTGAGGACGGTATCCGTACTATGGCCGCTCGCTTGTGAGGAAAACTGAATGGAAGAGGGCTACCGAGTACGGGCGGTCCTCTTTTTATTTATTATGCGTATGGACGTGTACATTGCCCGAAGAACCAATCACGATTATTTTCTTGAATCTGTATTTGTTTAAGCCCTCATATCGTTTAATCCCCGCTTCAATCTCACTACGATTATATGTCCGATGTTTGTCATATATTACAGCTATGTCAGCCTCTTTTTTCTTTGCGTGCTCAAGAGCTTTATTTACTCCTTTCTCACCCTGAGCTGTGGGTGTCTTTTGTTCAAATGATGCCGTGAATAACTTCCCATCTTTTACAATTTCTGAACCAGCCTCGTCAGCAAGTGTAACCTTATAGCCTTTATTGGCTAAATGGTTGGCAGCTTCTATTTCTTCTGGCTTATGCCTTATGGAGCTCTTTTCGATAGCTACCCATCCAGTTCCATTCTCGGCCATATTGACAGATATATATTTACCACTTGTTATCATTAAGGAAACTTCCGCCAATCTGTTTTTATAAGCTGTACCCCCAAAAGATACATTCCTTATACCTCCAACGCTCTTAGCCATTGTTCACCTCCTCCCTGCTCTTGCGCATCACGGACATATACTGCTCCACATACACCAGGTTATTTTTCCGGCACAGTTCTTTTACCTTTGCGCCTCCGCCGTAGACTATCAGATTTGGATTATCGATGCCGGAAATTTCCCTGGCAACCGCAAGCTCATCGAGAAGGTATTCGGGGCAAGCACCAACACCGCGTGTAGCGAAAGCATTGTACCCGTCAGGTACGCCGAGCTTGTTGAGTTCGCGGAACTTGGATGAAACGTGGAGGTCTACCCATATCCTGACACCGCACTCCTGAAGCCAACGGGCAATCCAGCGCTTCTTGTAAAGCAACTGCATCCCGTAAGCAACAGGAGTGGTATCGAACAGAGAGAAGTTTGGCTCAACACATTCCCGGCAACCGGTATAAACCACTTTTTCGGGATGCAGCCAAATGTTGTTGAAACGGTAGTCGTCGACATAGAAATGATACGTTGCTATGCCGTTCNTGCGCCGACANTAGGTTCCCCACGGCGCAAAAGGAAGGAGTAAGCCCGTNCGGGGTTGACGGTCTAAAAGNAGATTGGGTATTTCANACTCGTTGTCGCTTGGAAACAANCGATCTTGAGGAAATTGGAATGNTNGTTGCATAGTGATGAAGAGATGTTTCACCTGCAAANTCAGCTATTAATACATTTTGGNTGGGCTTTTGTGGGGGTGTTGCAGAANTTTTTGCTAAGAAAATCAACCTATTCCGCGTTGATTATTTAGAGGTAAGTCGGGGNCGTAAAGCCCACGGGGTTTCTCTATCCTGTTGATTATTAACGCGTTGATAGATTGTTCAACCCCTCCGGGGTTGTGGGGGTATNGAGGGGTTTGTGNCCCCGGGTAGCTTCCTTTGGTCGCTTAACCAGGGGTTAACAATAGTGAAAGGCCTCCGGCCTTTTTTTCCTCGCATTGGTTCTGCAACAGCCTCCGTACATTTTTGGCGATTTTTCTCATTTATCTTGATTAATCTTTATTTNGGGGGCNAAGTTNCGNTGGGNTTTNNGNGANTTNTTGTNNGATTTGCGCATTTTGCCTTTTCGCACTATTTTTGACCTGTGCTTCNGTTTACGGTTTGTCGTGATTGGGTGGCTGGAGATTACTTGTGTTTTTGGCTAACTTTATATGTTATAATTTTGTTTCTGTTGGTAGATTTATTAAATTTGCCAATAGAAATTTTTTATAGCTATGAAGGTAGTAAATTTAGCAGAGCATCCTTCGCTGGTCAGTCAGTACCTTGCCGAGATGCGTGATGTGAATGTGCAGACCGACCGCCTGCGCTTTCGTCGTAATCTTGAACGTCTTGGCGAAATAATGGCTTTTGAAATCAGCAAGGAGTTGCCATACCGCACAGAGATGGTGCGCACGCCTCTTAATGTTGATGCGAAATGTCAAGTGATTGATACTCAGGTAGTGCTTGGCACGATATTCCGTGCAGGTGTACCTTTTCATCAGGGATTTCTGCGCTANATGGACAATGCTGAGAACGCATTCGTATCGGCTTATCGCAAGTACAAGGAGAAGGAGAATTTCGATATTCTGATTGAGTACCTCGCCTCGCCGAACTTGGACGGCAAGACACTGATTCTCTGCGACCCTATGTTGGCTACGGGCGCGTCTATGGAGNTGAGCTACAAGGCTTTGCTTACCAAGGGCAAGCCTGCAAAGGTNTATTTCGCCTCCGTAATTGCTTCCCGCAAGGCGGTGGAGTATATGGANTCGGTTATGCCTGAAGACAGTGAACTATGGGTTGGAGTAATCGACGATGAAATCAACAGCCATAGCTACATTGTGCCGGGCTTGGGCGATGCCGGCGANTTAGCTTACGGCACCAAGGACTGATTTTTCAGCTACAANACTGAGGTAGGGTAGCCCCGCGCCGAGAGATTGGCTCGATAATATTTCGAACCGGCGGTGGGGTTGTCCTGCCATTTGTATTTCTTTGCCGTCAAGTCCGNAATGCGGTGATGGCAGAATGAAATCGACAAGNGCGAGGCCGTGNTTGGGTTTTGCGCATTTGAATGCNGCTTCGAGGAGTGTCCATGCCGCNAGAGCCATGGAATCGTTCANATATGCGTNTGTATGNGGNCCGCGCAGCACTCTCNCCAGCACTCGNGAGGCCTGCTTNCGGTTTTCTTCGATGTCAATTCCGATATTNATATTTTCCGGAGCAATAGCNACGGCGCCCCAGTTGGCAGAATGACTCACGGAAATTGATGCTCCCTCNATGAGAGGNCGTCCGTCAGNGTCGTGCGTTAANGNCGCATGTCCGGGAANAGCTTCGTCTAAAATGGCCTGGATTGTTTGGCGCTCAGCCTCGCGCTTGGACTGACCTTNCACACGNTTGATTGGCGCGAGGTATACGGAAATCGGGTCAAAATCAATCCGCACGACGAAGGTTTTTAAGGAGTGTTATCATCTGTTGGTCCAGCTCTTTTATGATTGGGGCGATGGAGTCGACCGGTGTTGTGGAGCCGTTGAATACCACCACTCCGCTGACCACCTCATCCGGCCCTACGGCTAAAAGTTGCAGAGGGGTGGCTCCGCTTTCNGNAGCCAACAGGGTGCATTCAAAGCCGGCATCGTTAGTGAACTTGAGCTCTCGAGCTGGAGTGTCGCCGAGATTGAGGCTCATTCGTTCGAGACGGTTTTCCAGAGTCTGCGTCAGTTGTTGGGGTGTTCGGTAAGGGGAGGAGGTAAGATGCAATGTGGCTCCGAANACGGGATAGCTCACATTCANCCATCCTTCTTTGGGNTGNACTGTGATTGCAGAGCTGTTGATTTGAACTGAAATATTGCCTAACTGCCGGCTCACCATACTGTCAGGGAGTGCTTCAACGCGCGGGTATGCAGTGCGCCGGGGCACCGGGCGGGGCCGGTGCGTGCAGCTGCCCATCAGCAGGGCGGAGGAGAGNGCCAGGGCGATGAGAGCTTTCATTGTTCGCTTTCNTCGGGCGGCATCACCATCACGCGCACGGANGTGATTCGATGGTCTTCGATATCAAGAACGAGGAAGCGGCAGCGCTTGTACACCATCGGTTCTTTTTCTTTGGGGAAGTCGCCCTTGATTGCCAGNAGCATACCGGCAAGAGTCTCCACATCTTCGGTAACGTCCTCGTAATCTTCTTCGTTGAGTCCGGTAATGCGGAAGAAATCGGTGAGGGTTGTGCGGCCTTCAAATACGAATGTGTTGTCTTTGAGGCGTTTGAATGTCGGGTCTTCGTCGTCGTATTCATCGTCGATGTCGCCCACAATTTCCTCAAGCACGTCCTCCATCGTCACCACACCTTGTGTGCCGCCGAACTCATCCACCACGATGGCCATGTGAATCTTGAGCTTGCGGAAGTCTTCCAGCAGGTCGTCGATCATGCGGGATTCGGGCACGAANTANGGTTTTCGCAGCAGAGTTGTCCAGTCGAAGTCGGTGTTCGAGTTACCGATATACGGCANCAGGTCGCGCGAGTAGAGTATGCCCTTGATGTTGTCCTCATTTTCCTCGTAAACCGGCAGNCGCGAGTAGCCGCTCTCGAGCACTACATCCATCACTTGCCCGAATGTGAAGTTGATGTTCAGGTCGGTGAGCGAAACGCGCGGGGTCATGATTTCGGACGCGGTGGTATCNCCGAATTTGAGGATTCCTTCGAGGATTTCTTTGTCGCGGTCGTTGGTGCCTTCGGTTATTTCAAGTGCGCGGGTGAGGTCCTGCGTNGAGATGTCGTCGGTCTGTTTTGTGACAACTTTGCGCACCAAGCCGTCGGATTTGACCAGNAACCGAGCCAGAGGACTCAGCAATTTGTAGGCAAAAGAAATNCCCGGGAGAGCCATCGACGCAAATTGTACGTTATGGTTGCTGGAGTAGAGTTTTGGGATAATTTCNCCGAACAGAAGGATGAGGAAGGTGAGGATAACCGTTTGCAGNATGAAGCTGAGCACGGCGCTCATGTTCGAAAAAACAGGCCCCAATGCGTAGTTGCAGAGGATAACGATNGTTACGTTGACCAGGTTGTTTGCAATGAGGATTGTAGCCAGCAGGCGNTGAGGGTTGCTCAGGAGTTTGCGAATGCCGGCACCTTTGGGTGTCTGGTCCAGNTCTTCCACCTGACTTTCAGTCAGCGAGAAGTAAGCCATTTCGCTTCCGCTGACAAAGCCCGAAATNAACAGGCATAATAATGCTACTCCTAAGGCGATTAACTGCGAAAGGCCGAAGGAGGAAACTGTAATTGGCTCCACTTGGAGCGCTATGCACGGCATAAGCGCCGGCAAAGGATCTATATCCATTTAAGTAAGAATTCAAATTTAACCGATAGTAAGTGCTAAAGAACATCTTTTATACTCTCTGCGACTTCTTTTTTGCCACTTTCAGCTTGTCGTTCGGTCGCTTAGCTCGCTAAGCTNCTTCACTCCGCACTGAAATTGACTAAAAAATAAGTTCGCATATAGTATAAATTAAATTCGAACACTTACTTATGTATTTTTAGATTCAACTTCCGGCGTCACNGAGGTGAGCATGTAACCCTGTCCGGACCGGTTTACTATATAAGCTCCCATGGAGCCGAGTTTTTTGCGCAGGCGCGATATGTTAGTGTCCACCACGCGTTCGTTCAAACCGGCGCTTTCATCGGTCCATACTCCTTTGTGAATCACGGCGCGTGGCACGGGGGTGTCGATGTTATTGAGAAGGATGCTGAGGATAGCGAATTCGGTCTGCGACAGCTTGATGGGCGACCCNTCGAGCTTCACCACCTGGTTTGTGAGGTCGATGTTGAGGTTCTTGAAGGTAACCTCGCTTGACGGGGCCTCGGGTAGTGCTTTGTGGCGACGGATAATGCTCTTGACACGCGCAACCAGTTCGCGNAGGGAGAAGGGTTTGACAATGTAGTCNTCGGCNCCGGCATCCAGGGCGTCGATTACCATTCGCTCGCTTTTGATGGGAGAGTAGAGGATGATTCCTATGTGCTCCGTAAGGGGATCGTCTTTGAAATCGTAGATCAGATCCATGCCGCTGTAAGGCTGCTTCATGGCATCGACAATCACAAGACGAGTGCGGCTCTGCAGGCGATGGTCCACTTCCTCGGCCGTGGGCAGCACCTCTACGGTGTAGCCTTCACTGCGCAGATTTACCGCCAGCAACTCGGTGATGTTGGCGTCGTCGTCTACGATGAGGATATGTCCTGGTGATTGATTGGTTGGCATGCAGGCCTGTTAACTTAATTTTGGTGATACAAATTAACGAAATTTCTTTAACACGGGCAAGGNGGTAGCAAAATTGTGTTCGGATTGTCACATTTTCGCNCCNTTCTTTGCATAAAAATAGCGAGGACAACCACTNCNTTGGTGGNATTTGTCCTCGCTTTTGGGGTTTATGCGTGATTTTTCTTGAATGTATCGCGGAGGGTGTCGACTACATTGATGATGTAGTCGCCGGTCTTTTCGAGGTCGCTCACCAGGTCCATGTAGTATATGCCGGCCTGGTATTCGTAGTGTTTATCGTTGATNTTTTCTACNTTGCTGTTACGCAGCGAGTTGCGGAAATTGTTGATTTCNCGCTCCTTGTTGTAGGATTCGATGAGGGATTTGCTGCTGACGTTTTCGATNTTTTCCAAATCGTTGATCATCAGCTTCATGGCATCTTTTATGTAGATGTACATGGTGTCGACGTTTCGNTAAATTTCGTCGTTGAACTGNACTCCGGCCTGAATCTTACGGTTGAGGATTTTGCCAACTCCNAGACAGCTGTCGGCAATACTTTCNATCTCGCTGATGATGGTCAGCATGGCGGTGATTCGCATCTTACCGTCGTTGGAGAGTCGGCCCTCGGCGCATCGGTTGAGGTAGTGCGCGAGTTCGAGCTCCATGCGGTCGGATATGTCTTCGTATTTCTCAAGGCGCGAGTAGAGGGTGTTGTATTCCTCGGTCTGTTCCTTGGTGTGAATCAGTTCCTGGCCCATATCAATCATCCGGCCAACGCGTTCGGCGTANACGGCGATTTCCTTTTCGGCCTGGGCGATGTTGAGCTCGGCGGCGTTGAGCAGACCGCCGGAGATGAACTTGAGGGTGAATTCTTCGTCGTCGCGGTTCTTTGAGGGTACGATCCATTCAACCACTTTNACATAGAATTTGGTGAGCCATATCATAATGGACACGTTGACGAGGTTGAATGTGGTNTGGAATATGGAAAGGCCGAACGACACGCTCATCTGCATCAGGGCAATCTTTTTAAGNACTTCATGCCCGGCCGGGAGTGAGTTGTCGAACAGGTGGTTGTACATCTCGGGGTCGGTTGCCTCGAGGTGGTTCACATANTTATAGAGGGAACTGGGGTCGCCTTGTCCTATAAGTTCGGTNAGCCAGGCGTTGAAGTTGACAAAGGGAATGAAAATGGCCAGACACCACAATGTGCCGAGCAGGTTGAACAGCAGGTGCCCCATCGAGGCGCGTTTGGCGGCCACATTTCCGCTGAGCGACGCAAGAATCGGCGTGATGGTCGTTCCGATATTGGAGCCCAGCACCAGNGCACAGGCAAGGTCAAAGTCGATCCATCCCTTGGTGCACATAATCAATACTATGGCAAAAGTAGCAGCCGANGACTGGATAACCATCGTGAGCACCAGACCGACCAAGGTGAAAATCACAATCGAGCCTATTCCCATCGATGCNTACTGCTTCAGCACGGCAAACATTTCCGGATTGCTCTGCAGGTCAGGTACATAGTTGCTGATCATATCCAGGCCCATAAACAGGAACGAGAAACCGATCAGAAACTCGCCCACGTTCTTGGTTTTATTCTTACCNGCCATTATCAGCACTATGGCAAGGCCGATTAGCGGCAGCACGAAGGCCGATATATTCACTTTGAATCCGAACAGGGCNATAATCCATGCNGTGAAGGTTGTGCCGACGTTCGCACCCATTATCACCGCCATTGATTGGCCAAGCGACATCAAGCCTGCGTTAACAAAACTAACCACCATCACAGTGGATGCCGACGAGCTCTGAATGAGTGCCGTGATAAGACATCCGGTGAGCAATCCTGCAAAACGATTGCGAGTCATTGCCGACAGAATGTTGCGCAGGCGGTCGCCCGCTGCTTTCTGGAGGCCTTCGCTCATCACCTTCATTCCATAAAGGAACAAACCTACAGAGCCCAAAAGACCCAGAAAATCCAAAATGCTATAGTTCATATTTATAAATATATGTACGCGCGAGAAGTGTGGCCTTTCGCATTGCAAAAATANTAAAAAGAAATCTACACNCAAAAAATAAATCCACCATACACTAAAATATTTGACAACCGGGCAAAACTCCATGAAAGTTGAGGTCGCTTCGAGTGGACAAGAGAAAGAATCGGGTCTTTTTCTTGTGCACACAAANTACTAACCTTCTCAAAAAAAAGAAAGAGTGCTCNGATAGCTCTTNCACCACTGAAAAGGCCCAAAATAGGNCGAAAAAAGGCCCGAAAGTGTAAACAAACGTTAAATATATGCTATAAAACACACTTTTTCTTGGAAAAATTTGGAGAATGCGAAAAAGCGTTGTAATTTTGCATCCGCTTTCGGGAACGACCTGAANCAGCACGGCAAGAGAGNCGAGNGAAAGTTAAAACAAGTTAAAGATTGAACNAAAATTTGGTCTGAAACGTTTTTCGCCGTAATTTTGCCGAGCTGAACGAAATGAAAATTTCCGCAAGCACGAGAACATTGAAAGTTTGACAACGAAATTGAAGTAGTACAAGAGAGAACACGGGCCTCAGCAATGAGGCACAAGTTTCGGCTCTGTCGATTCAACCCAGAAACAATAAATGGTCATCCGGGGAGCGGGAATCAACAAGCGTGCTTGTCACAGGCAAATAAATAACATTACTTGCCTTGTTTGATTTGAAAAAAAGAGAAACAAGATAAGCAACAACGAAGAGTTTGATCCTGGCTCAGGATGAACGCTAGCTACAGGCTTAACACATGCAAGTCGAGGGGCAGCGGGGGAGGAGCTTCGGCTCCTCC
>JAAVGX010000029.1 GCA_014800065.1 Bacteroidales bacterium
CCCCACCACAACCCCGGAGGGGTTGCACAATCCCCCAAAACGCTAATACAACTTCTGCTTGACTGACTTTGCTCTGGAATTTAACCCCTCACTGCGCAGAGCACGATTTTTGCGTGGGTTGTTAATTTGGGCTAATATGTTGCATAATTGGCTGAAAAGTTTGCATGTTGAGAAATTTTTCGCTAATTTTGTGGCATTATTATATTTAGGATAACTATATAATTACTCAGAATCATTATCAAATTACTACTTAGATGTTCAAACCTCTATTCCGCACTCTCTCCGCTACTGTGGCAGCAATGATGTTGCTACTTGGAGTCGCCGATGCGTCGGCCGTGACCAAGCCGGGTGCAAACGACCTCAAAAAGGCCGCTTCGACACCGGTATCTGCGGCGACTTCGACAAATCCTGCAAAGGGTTTTGTGCCAATGAAGTACAAATCCTCCCGCAGTGTTGGTAATTTCTCCAACCTGCGTCATACCCGCAGTTTTGTGCGCATGGCTTCTGCTCACGTTGAAGCTGAAAGCGCAAACCTCCCCCAGATCAATGGTATTATGCTTTTCAGCAAAGCCTGGGGTACCAACGCTAAGCCCGGTCTTTATTCTCTGCCCACCAAGCCGGGCTCTGAATTTGAGTTGATCGTTGACGAGCCTTACGGCCAGGGCGTTGTTATCGGCGACCGTTTTTATGTGGTAGGTCATATCCAGTTACCTGAGCTCGATATCAATTATCCGCGTCTGACTGTTTATGACATGGAAACCGGTAAGGAAATCTACTACGAAAATCTCAACTTTCCTCTCGACTGGACTATTCTTCCAATAGATATGGATGTAGACCCCGTTACCGGTGATGTTTATGGTATTACTTACAACAGCGGTTTTGACGGTTATCAGCTTTCCATTCTTCACTTCACCGACAAGTCTGTGAAGTCGACCAAGGTGGCCGACCTGGACCCCACCATGAACTGGAATTCAATTGCCTTCGATGCAAAGGGTACTCTCTATGCTATCAGCAAGACCAACTCTTACGATGGCAATTTGATTCTCTGCGACGGTTCCGCTCTGAACATTATCGACAAAACCACCGGCGCCGTGACCCGCATCGGCGACACCGGTTTCTTCCCCGAATATCCTTCTTCCGCAGCCATCGACCGCACAACCGGCCGTATGTTCTGGTCTGTTGCCCCTTACGAGGATGATACATTCCTCGCTGAGGTCGACCTCAAAACCGGTGCTGCCGTGAAGGTGCTCACCTTCGACAACGAGGAGGAAATCAACTCTCTTTATGTGCCCGAAGCTCCCGCTGAAGATAAGGCTCCCGCAAAAGTGAATGACCTCAAGGTGGAATTCGAAGGCGGTTCGCTCAGCGGTAAGGTAAGCTTCACCTCTCCCACAACCTACTTCGACGGCGCAGAAGCTACCGGCGAGCTGACCTACCGCGTCACTGCCAACGAAGAAGAAGTGGCCACCGGCTCCACCTCCTACGGAGCAGCCGTGGAAGCGCCTGTTACCCTCAAGGAGTCAGGCCGCTACAAATTCATCGCTACCGTAAGCAATGCCACCGGCGAGAGCCCCGTTGTTTCCTCAACCGTGTATGTTGGCAATGGCGTACCCGCCGCTCCCGATGTGCGCATCCGTTATGCCGAGGGCAAGATGACCGTTACCTGGGATTCTATCGCTGAAAGTATTGATGGTGGCTTTATCGATCCCGAAGCCGTAACCTACACCGTGACCCGCTACCCCGATCAGAAAGTAGTTGCCACCAACCTCACCTCCAATTCCTACACTGATATCCTCCCCGTTCCCGATTCCTATGTGGTTTACTACTACACCGTAGTGGCCACCTGCGACGGTCTCTCTTCCGCTCCTTCCGAATCGAATCTGCTCGGTCTGGGCTCGATTACTCCTCCCTATAGCGAATCGTTCGACGAAGAATCCTCCGTGGCCGGCTGGACCATCATCGACAACAACAAGGACCTTCGCCTGTGGATGTGGAGCACATATCAGAACCTGCGTATCTCCTTCCACCAGTCCAACGCAATGGACGACTGGGCCATCACTCCGGGCCTTAAGCTCGAAGCAGGTATGGCTTATCAGATGAGCTTCGATGTTTACACCGACGGAGGCGAAGATGTGGAAACCATCGAAGTGAAGATGGGTACTGCAAACACCATCGAGGCTATGACCACCACCGTGGTTGAACCCACCACCGTGACCGGCACAGCCATCATGACCGCGCCCAAGACCGTACGCGCAACCATCACTCCTCAGACATCAGGCATCTACTACATCGGCTTCCACGGTATGTCCAAGGCTGATCAGTACATGATGAACCTCGACAACGTATCCATCGCCGGCGCGCTCAACTCCGGTGCACCTGTGGCTGCGACCAACTTCACAGCCACTGCCGCCCTCAACGGTGACTATAAGGCTACCCTTTCGTTCACCACTCCCGACAAGACCATCGCCGGCGCTGCGCTGACTAAGAACTTCGACAAGGTGGTGGTTCTCCGCAACGGCGAAGCAATCAAGACCCTCACCGGCGTGGCTCCCAAGACCGCTCAGACTGTAGAAGACCAGCTTGACAAGGCCGGTACTTACAGCTACTCGGTAGTTTGCTACAATGAATTCGGCGAGGGTATGTCGGCCAACACTTCGGTATATGTAGGCACCAACATTCCTTCCAAGCCTGCAAGCGCATCCATCAAGGAGACCTCNACCCTTGGTGAAGTGACTATCGAATGGACTCCCGTCACNACCGACATCAACGGCAGAACAATCGCCGCCTCCAAAGTTACCTACACAATCGCCGCCCCCACCTCAGTNGGCTGGAGCACCGTCAAGAGCGGTCTTACCGGCACCAGCTACACCTTCCNGGCCGCTACAACGGAGCAGGATATGGTGCAGTACGCCGTGTTTGCTGAAACCGAAGGTGGTGTAGGCGATGGCGCTGCGACCAAGATGATTCCCGTGGGCCCGGCATACAAGGGTATGGCTGAATCCTTCCCCGACGGTAGCCCCGAAAACCTTTGGGCTCCTGAAGTTTACGGCGAAGGTTACGTCGGNATTTTCACCGACGAAAGCGGTGTNGCCTCACAGGANGGCGACAACGGATTTATCGGTGTTGTGAGCGAANCNACTCTTGGCGATGGCGCTTCTNTGGCCAGCGGTAAGATTTCCCTCGAAGGTATGGACAATCCTGCCATCTCCTTCTACACCTANAATATGACACGTTCGAACGCCAACCTCATCGACGTGCTGGTACGCGAAGCCGGTCAGCCCGACTTCACCGCTCTCAAAACCATCAAGGTTATGGATGTGGCCGAGCCCGAAACCTGGGGCAAGGTGGTTGTTCCTCTCACTGCTTACAAGGGCAAGACCATCCAGATTCANCTCAAGGGTACAATCATCATCTATCCTTANGTGTTCTTNGACAACGTGAAGGTTGAATCGATGAAGACTACCGACCTTGCAGTAACTGCAATCGANGTNCCCGAAACCGCAACCAACGGNACCGATTACAATGTATATGTAACAGTGACCAACGANGGNACGGCGACCGCCGCCGGCTACAACGTCACACTCTATGCCGACGACAAGGCCGTTGATACCTTCAGCGGCAGCAACCTGAGCGCCGGAGCTTCCAAGGTGGTAACCTTCACCTGCCATATGCACCCCAAGGCTGTCTACGAAGTGGAATACCGCGCCGAGGTGGCTATGGANGGTGATGAGGACGAGGACAACAACGTGTCCGACTTCGCAGAAGTTAAACCCGTCAAGTCCAACCTCCCCGTTCCTGAAAAGCTCACTATCGGAGCAGAGCAGGGCGGTAACGTGCTGGTTTGGAGCAAGCCCGACTTCGACAAGATTGTAGCAACTCCCGAAACCGACAACATTGANGGCGGCGTTTCNTTNGCCCAGAGCCTGGACGGCTGGACTTTCGTTGACCGTGACGGCGANCCCGTAGGCGGATTCGATGGCGCCAGCGGTAATCCCCTCAATATACCCAACATTGTCGGAGGNCAGACAACCGCTTCGTTCTTNGTGTTCGACTCTTCCCTGCAGCAGTTCGGCGCTCAGTTCGCCGCTCACTCCGGCGATAAATTCCTGGCAGCTCTCTGCCGCGCCGANGACGGCCTGACCGATGACTGGGCAATCTCTCCCGAACTCGANGGCTCGGCTCAGATTGTGGCTTTCTATGCCAAGAGCTTCGATGCTTCTTATCCTGAAAAGATTCAGCTCCTGTACTCTACAGGTTCTGTTAATCCCACCGACTTCATTCCTCTGTGCGAACTGGAATATGTTCCTGCAAGCTGGACTCCCATGGCAATGGATCTGCCCGAAGGNGCTAAGCGCTTCGCTATCCGCTCCAGCAGCGAGGGTGCGTGGATGTTGATGATCGACGATATCAGCTTTACTCCCGGTATCGTGCCTTCAAACTACAATATCACCGGCTACAACGTATATCGCGATGAAGCCAAACTCAACACCACACCTGTGACAGAAACCACTTACACCGACCCCGAAGGTACCGCTACCCAGCGTTACTTCGTGACNGCCCTCTATGATAAGAAGGGTGAGTCGGGNGCATCGAACACCGTTGANGTTTCNGCCCTTNCTTCAATNACCCTGAAGCACCGCGTGTTCGCTTCCGATGGCTATGTGGTTATCGAAGGTGCTGAAGAGGCTGCTGTCGCTGTTCACGGTCTGGATGGCAAAACCTGGTACTTGGGCAACGGTGACGCCAAGGTGAAAGTACCCGCCGGCGTTTACATCGTTGTGGTTGATAAGACCACCGTGAAGGTAGTAGTTAAGTAACAACTACACATTATATAATAAAGGAGGGTGCACCGCACTCGGCGCACCCTCCTTCTATTCCTAAAACTTGTATCATTATCAAAATGAAAAAACATTACTTAATCGNCGCCNTGATCGCCGCNACAGCGCTTGTGGCAGCGGCACAGGCNGCAANATCGTTGGGGCTNCCGCAACATCGCAAGGCTGTGNCCATTAGCGATTTTCCCACCCATCCCGCCATCGGCGACGGCCAATTCGCCGAAGGATGGACAGTAATCAACGCAAACGAGGATANAGATTCATCTGACGATGAGATNACTTGGAAAGCATNTTACTTAGATGGATTCTANGTGGCAAAGAGTGGANNNACNCCAAACGGGGATGNATATGGCCCAATGGATGATTATCTNATTTCTCCTGCAGTGACTTTTGAGTCGGGTAAGGAATANACCATTTGTNTGGANTATAANATAGGNGGTTATTGGGATAACGATAATTTGAAAGTTTTTGTATCTCAGTCCGCAGANCCANCAGATATTTTGGCTCTTGANCCTATATTGAAGAAAGAAGAGNCCAAACTTTTGNATTTCGAAGTAGAAACAATGAAATTTACCCCGGAACNNACAGGTGATTACTATCTTGTATTCTACTGTGATTCTCCGAAATTTAGGAACGGTGTATTTATTAAGGAAGTTAAGATTCTTGGCGATGTAAAACCAGCCGGAGTAGCTGATTTTACAGCTACTCCCGCATCTGACAAGTCCATCTCCTGCTCACTTTCTTGGACGCTGCCAACTACAAACACAGCAGGTGCTGCACTTGGTGCTATCGAAAAGGTGGTTGTGTTCCGCGATGATGTTCAGATAAAGGAACTCGACGGCTCTGCTACTTCATATACCGATACAGAAGCCGATGGTCTCACTGCCGGTGAGCATACGTATGCCGTGATGGTGGTTGCCGATGGCACTGAAAGCGATAAGGCTGTGACCTCTACTGTTTATGTTGGACCGTTGGAGCCCAAGTCTATCCCTGCTACTTTCGAATTCACATCTGAGGCCGATTTCAATAATTGGGTTGTAATCAAAGGCTCAAGCTCAACTAACTCATCTTCTTGGAAATACAATAGTATTCGTAACTACGCAGGTTATGACTGTGAATATAATTGGAGAAATCCTGTCGGAGACGATGATTGGCTTATCGCACCTCCTGTAGAAGTTGAGGAGGCGGGATATTTTAAAGTTGTACTTGCCGGTGTAAAGGAAAAGTCTGCCGAGTCCAAACTTTATTTAGTAATGGGTACAACGCCGACCACAGAAATGACGGTGGTTGGTGAGGCTTTCGATTTGCCTTTTGATGAAGCTCTGACTCCCGATTTCACTTCCGACGCTGCAAAAACTACGTTTGATGTATATCTCGAACCGGGGACTTACTATTTCGGTGTCCATAACCGCCTTGGAGCAAACTTCTCGGCTTCCAATACTTATAAAATCGGAGGGGTGAGTGTGGAAACTTCTCAGGCTTATCCCGGCGAAGTTACCGATCTGAAGGCTCAGGGTGCTTCCGATTACAGCAAGGCCCTCGAAATAAGTTGGACCAATCCCACCGTGGACCAGACCGGTCAGCCCTGGGGTGACAAGGCATTTGTGGTGAAGGTTTATGTAGGCGAGAGCGAAACTCCAGCCGAGACCATTACCGACGGTGCTGCTTCGTGCACCATTACCGTTGAGGCCGAAGGATCGTATGTCGTAACAGTTGTGACAGAAACAGCCGAGGGTGCAACTTCCGGCAAGAAGGTCACCGTGGCTTCCGGTTGGGTGGGCTCTCCCTTCGCAGAACTCCCTTATTCCACCACTTTTGACCCTGCAAAGGATTCAAAACTGGATATTTGGAAAGCCAATATTATAGATGGCAATCAGGATGGCAAGACCTTTGAGTTTGGCAAGAACTATTCCGGTGCTACTTGCCTTCAGACTCAAAGCGGTGCAAAAGAGTATGATGACTATGTGCTGTCGCCCTATTTGGCACTTGGTGCAGGCACATACAAGGTAGCGATCGATTGGGAAACCGGTGGTTATGCTGATATAACTTATGTAGCAGGTATTATTGAGGCCGGTTCTTTTGATAAGGCAAATGTTGCCACTGCAGAAATGGTTACCACCGGTACACTCGCACACAATGAGGAGGGAACTTATTCCGACACCTTTATCATCACAACTGAGGGTAACTATCAATTCGTGTTGAGTCACTTAGGTACTAATCAGTTTGCAATGGAATATCTGCGCGTGACTCGTTTTGAGATTGTAGAGGAAGCGACCTATCCCGGTGATGTGACCGACCTGAAGGTTGTCGCTGATTCGGAGGATGATAGCAAGGCTATTGTTTCATGGACCAATCCTACCACTTGTTATGAATCAGACGAAGCCCTGACAGGTATCGAAGCAATCGCAGTGCTGCGCGATGGTGAACTTATCGCCACAGTTACCGAGGAAGCTCTGCTGGTTCCCGGTGCCGAAGGCTCGTTTGTAGACGAACTCGAAGAGGGTGGCAAGTACACCTATACGGTATATCCCACTGTAAACGGTCGCGGTCACGGAGGAGAGTATCCAACTGTGACGAGCGCTTGGATTGGTGGTGGTCTTGCCAGTCTTGATATGGATGCCGAGGACGAACGCTGGTCGTTTATCGACAAACATAACGACTTCGATGCCGATAGCCACAAGTATGGATGGTGCGCCTACGCTCCTGTAGCAACTACTTACCTTTACTACCACCACGATGGTGCGGGCGACAATGAAGCCGATGACTACCTCGTTACTCCGCCGGTGCGTGTTGCCGAAGGTAATATCTACGAAGTGGCTATTGAAGTGCGACCCGGCTATAATGTCGATTCCAAGGCCTATAATGCCGCTGTGAAAATGGGTGTTGGAGCTGATTCCGAAGGTTGGAATGAGGTGCATACCATCAATATAGCTTCAGATGCTGTTATGACCACTGCCGTGACCCACAAGTTTAATGTGGCAGTAGGTTCGTCCATCGCTCAATCGCCCAAGAGGGTAGAGGCTGAGGACGGCGAAGGCGAAGAGGAAGAAGAAGTTGACCCTGCCAAGGCTCTCTACGACGGGGCCGTTAAGCTCGCCGCCGGCAGTCACACAATCGCAATCCACGCTACAGAGGTGGGTGGTATGTGTGTCCAAAAACTCAGTTTCAAGAAGGTGGCCGAGTACACCCCTGTCACTACTGGTCTTGAGAGCGTTTCGACTGTTGATTTCGATTTCTATGGTCACACCGCAACCTTCGCGGGGATTGCCGATGTTGAAATCTATAACCTCGCCGGAGTTTGCGTTCATCGGGCGCTTCAATGCAAGGGTTCTTGCGTCGTTCCGCCGCTGACTCCCGGAATCTACTTTATCAAGGTAAACGACCGGGTTCAGAAATTCACCGCCAAATGACATTGCGCCTCCTTCGGGAGGCGCTTTTGTTGGGTGGGCATCAGAATCAGAGCTGCGAGAGAAAGTCGAAGCCATCGAAATGCCGTCTACAAAAAAAATATTGTGAAATAGAGAAATATTTGGTTTTTTCGCTAATAATTAGTAACTTTGCAATGTCAAAAAGTGCGCATGAGCGTCGTTCTATTGCTAAACCGTTGTGGGTCAGGGCAATGGACGATTTTTGCGGATGTATAGAAAACAGACCGTGAATAGGTGAAAGCGCCCGGTTGACATATGAAAATTGAAAGAATCACAAGAAAAAAAGAAGTAATAACCCAAAAAAACTAAGATGCCTACTATTCAGCAATTAGTACGAAAAGGACGCGTGGCATTGGAGGATAAGAGCAAGAGCCCCGCTCTTGACAGCTGCCCCCAGCGTCGTGGCGTTTGTGTGCGTGTGTACACCACCACTCCTAAAAAGCCTAACTCGGCTATGCGTAAGGTTGCACGTGTGCGCCTCACCAACGGTAAGGAAGTAAACTCCTACATTCCCGGTGAAGGTCACAACCTGCAGGAACACTCTATCGTTCTGGTGCGCGGCGGTCGTGTTAAGGACCTCCCCGGTGTACGTTACCACATCGTTCGCGGTACACTCGATACCGCCGGCGTGAAGGATCGCACCCAGCGTCGCTCCAAATATGGTGCCAAGCGTCCCAAGGCCGGTGCAGCCAAGAAGTAATCAGTAACCACTGGTGAAGTAAACTAAAAGCACCGCGAGATTTAATTTTATTTTTAAACTCGTTTTTGTTCTTGAAAAGCAGCAACCACGGTTGAGTAAGTTGCCGGAGAGGCAACTGAAGACGAAGCAACAAGCAACCAAGCATCAAAAACACAACTTCAGACAAACTCAATGAGAAAGTCAAAGCCTAAAAAACGGATGGTCCTGCCCGATCCCGTTTTCGATGACGTGAGAGTGACTAAGTTCGTAAATCACCTCATGTACGACGGTAAGAAGAACACCGCATTCACAATCTTCTATTCCGCCCTCGACACCGTAAAGGCCAAAATGCCTAACGAAGAGCTCAGCGCTCTGGAAATCTGGAAGAAGGCTCTGGAGAATGTAACTCCTCAGGTAGAAGTAAAGAGCCGCCGCGTAGGTGGTGCTACCTTCCAGGTTCCTACCGAAATCCGTGCCGACCGCAAGGAATCTATTTCAATGAAAAATCTTATTTCTTACGCTCGTCGTCGTGGCGGCAAAACAATGGCCGACAAGCTCGCAGCTGAAATCGTTGACGCGTTCAACAATCAGGGCGGCGCATTCAAGCGCAAGGAAGATATGCACAAGATGGCCGAAGCTAACCGCGCCTTCGCTCACTTCCGTTTCTAATTCGGTTTTTTATTGAAATTTTTCATAAGATAAATGGCTAAATCTGACGAACTCTTAAAATATACCCGCAATATCGGCATTATGGCTCACATCGATGCCGGTAAAACTACCACATCGGAGCGCATTCTGTTCTATACGGGTCTTACCCACAAGATCGGTGAAGTGCACGATGGTGCAGCTACCATGGACTGGATGGAACAGGAACAGGAACGCGGTATTACAATTACTTCCGCT
>JAAVGX010000030.1 GCA_014800065.1 Bacteroidales bacterium
GATTGTGTCGTGCGTGGCCGGAACGGTCACGGGGATTGGTGTGGTTTTATTCTCCAGCCAATGCGTTAAAGTCCCGTCAGGGTTGACGGTTGCTTCGGAAATGGCTGCATCTGTTTCGAGATGTGAGGTGCTGTCCGGGATGGTATGGCGGACGCTCTGTTGCGGAAGTGTGGCGTGAACGACATCGAGCGTGACGTGATGAACGGTGCGTGTAGTGGTCGCGGTCTGGACCGGCACCACGATGGGTGACGTAGTTCGCTTGGAACTGCATCCTGCCATGAAAAGGAGCAGTATCAGAATCAGGAGTGAGTGTTTCATCGGATTCGTTTGATTTCGTGCCGGAGGTCGGCAGGGTTATAGCTGATGTGTACCCATGCGAAGTTGTGTTCGTCGATGAGTTGGGTGAACGGAAGACCGAGGTCGAGCACGAGCTGGAACAGCCGTCGGTTGTCTACTACATTGCCGGTGCTGATATCGGCGGCTTGCCCGAACAGGTGATGGGAGTTATTAACCCCTCCTACGGCTCTGTTGAGCGCGGGGCAACGGTAACCGCTGGTGACGGTGAGCGGACGACCCCACGCTTCACGCAGTGGGTCGAGGACGTTGTCGACCAACGCCACCACCGAGGGCTTGATGCTCTCGGGGATGGTGTTGTTGATGCGCATGCGCGTGGCGGTGTCGCTTCGGGTGAATTCTTCAAGGGTGAAGTATTTCATTCGGTGATCTGTTTTTGTGAGTGGTACTGTTCTTTCGTAAGCCCTTCCTTGGGTGGAGTGTGGGCGTTGGGAGGTGTGCGAAAGGGGCAGGGCTTGTCGTTGCACCGCACCTCTACCAATTCAAGTTCCAGAGCTGCGATTCGCTTCAAATATCCGATTTCCTTTTCGGCATTTTCCCGGGTGAGGTCGAGCACCTCGGTATTGAGACGACGTACCAGTTGCGTTTGCTCGTCGAAGCGAACTTCCTTTTCCTCGAGTTGCTTTTGGAGGAATATGTTTGTTTCACTAAGGAGCTTAAATTCATCGGCACGTGCGACGCGCTTCCGGTTGAACACCCATTTGATGAAATCTGAGCCTCCGAGGGCTCCGAGTAAGGTGAGCAGGAGCTGCCACCATTGCATTGTCAGTTCCATATGTCAGGGATCATGAGTTAATCTTAAGGTGGGTCGTCGACGGCTGTAAAGGAGTCGTTCTGCTCCAGCCAAGAACTCAACTGCCTGCTCCGAGTAGTCAGGGGCTTCGGCCTTGTTGGCGAATTTAAACCAACCGGCCAGAATGTTTGCCACGAAGTAACTGCGAATAGCTTTCTCCACTGATGGAGTCAACACCGGGTCGAATCCTGCACTGACTTCTATTTTAAAGCTGTGACCATCATCCATGGGTGATGATTCAGTTAGCAATTCTTTAAGCCACTCCTCGATAGCTACTACTGACTCGACCCACAACCGATGGAGGTCTTCCAGATTATAATCGGTAGCGAAAATGCGTTCACGCGGATCGGCCTCCTGCTCTGTGGGGATTGTTTTTGCGCCCACATAGTCGGTTGCTTTAGCTACCTCTTCCAGTACGTCGTCGCGACTGATATTGATGTTAATTATGTTCATTCTGAGATGATTCTTCGACGGTTTGATCTTCCTCTGAGTCAGTGCCCATAGCCTTCTTGGCGGCTGCTTTGGCTTTTCTCATGTTTTCTAAATGTTTTCGGTATTCTATTTCCTCTTCAACGTTAATCCCTCGGGAATCTGCGTAATTTTCAAAAGCTTCTTTGCGCTGCTGCTCGGTGAGGGTGAAGCTTCCGTTTGCTTTTACGAAGCTGAAGATTTTACTAATGTATTTATGGCGGTCATCCAATTTTTCTAAAAGGACCTCTAAGGGCATAATGTCCTCCACTGTAGCGCCCATTTCTGCAGCGACCTCAGGGACAAGAAACTTACCAATAAGAAGCGCATCACCACTTTCGATGGTCTTTTGCACCATCTGCCCAATCGGCTCACGAACATATGTAAAAATACAAACGCCACGTATCGAAATTTCTTTTCGCCATTGTAATGAACCACCGGGTTCTACAAATTCCACATAGTCCGTATCATGGCCTCGAAAGCCATCAATGTCCGAAAAGAAAGCTTTGCTACCCACTAAAATTTTTTTATTGTTCATAGCTTATGTAATTTATAATCCTAATAACTTACTTACAGGGGCAACCACAATATTGCCATCATTTTTCAATAATGCAATCTGAAGCTCAAAATCTGAACATTCAAAAGAAATTGGGGTTGGGTATTTTTCTCCACCGCCAATGAAATATGGCATTATTTTGGCGTTTTGTGCATCAGTTTGTAGAAGAATACATTCACTACAATCACCTATTTCTAAGCTATGGCAATACGAGTTTTTACCACTCTTTATGTGAGAGCATGAATCACCTATGGTGCAGCGTACGGCTTCAAAAAGATTAATCTCTTTGCAGTCGCTTCCTATTACTGTGGAGTAACCTGTTTGAATTATTATGTCGCGACAATTAGCACCTATTTTCACATAATTAGTTTTACTGTAGTAATACCCGAAATTGATATATTCACAGTTACTTCCTATTTGGTTACCCGGTCCATTAATGTAACATAAACGGCAATTATCACCGAATACATTGTCTGGGCCACAAATGTGGAATCCGGCACAATACGCTTTTATAGTATTTCCTTTTCCAGGAACTTGAGACTCTCTGTAAGCAGTTGGCGAAATCTGAATTCCAAAGCATTCATGACCTATTACATTGTCGCTACAAAAATCCTCAATAACGATTCCATCACAACCTGTAGAAATCTTATTTGAATCAGCGTGTATTCCAATAATTATATCTCGGCAATTAGAGGAAATAGTGTTGTCACTTCCTGCTATAGTCATATTATAGCATTGTGCGCCAATGCTATTGTTGCATAAATATTTATTAGGTGGAATATTTCCGTCCACACCCAAGTTTATGCTATTCACGCATACAATGTTATTCAACCACTGCGTGAGAGTTTCGCTCCGAATTACAGCATCAAGGTTGTTAAAGGTTCTTGTACGGTAAGCGTCAATCTTATTCTCAGCACAATGGTTACTCTCATTATAGCTAAGCTTAGCATAATCCATACTACCATCAAGAACCTCTGGTAATTGCTCAGGGTGCTTCTCGTCATAATTGTAGATGCTAAACGTATAAGCCCAGACACATCTCGATTCGTTTATATCAACTTCATTATATGTATTAAACTCAGTGTTAAAACCAAAGAGATAGCCATTCATTATGTTTAAGCCAAAATCAGTATCTTGTATCCCATAGCGTTTGAACTGAACGTTCTTAAAGTCGTAGGGGCAATCATTGCTGAATTCATCGATAAGCCGATAAATTACGCCTTTGCCGTTTTCTGTGTCAGCCCATCCGAAACGCGTGGTATTATTGTCAAGACAGTACCATACCTTCCACGCTGAAAGATTTGCGTTCCTGAAGTATGCATCGTCCTTATGAGCTAGTGCCATAGCCTCTTCGGAGAGTTCACCCTTGTCTGTCGCCAGCACAATGAGGTCAAACTGATGTCCGGCGCTGCGGGCTTCGGGGTCGTTAGCTACGGTGGTAACGAAGTCGGTAATGCGGTAACGTGCGCCCGGGATCAACCTATTGGTATCGCGCCACCATTTTAGGTCTGAATATGTGGTTTCGATAAAGAATGCGTCCTTGAGAATATCTGTAAGCGAAACAAGCTCATTGTCCTGGATGATGAATATTTCCCCTAACAGAGTGTAGTAGCCGGTGGTGATTGCCTGATAATCGCAATTATAGGCTTCCTCGCCATATCCGTAGTACTCGTCATCGCCATAACATTCGAACATCACACCGCCCTCATCATTGTCGATGAGCCATACGCCCTGTGTCGGTTCCGGGTCGCCGGTCCGTAGGCGCCCATCGATGGGTAGGAATGTTGGCAACGCCTCCATGCGCTTATCCATCTGCTCAACCGTGGGCTGCAGAAGCTCCACCTGCCCGCTGATGTTTTCAACCTCTGCTTCTACGTCCTTGAGGTCTTTGCCGAATTGATGTACATGCTCAAGAGCCTCGGAGCTTACCTTTTCGGCGCTCTTTGCACAACTCTCCGCCAAGGATGCCGAGCGTTCTGCCAAGAGTGCTGTCTCATTAGCTGCCTTGGCGGTGCTCTTTGCTTCCGATGCCACGGCCATGGCATTGTGCACCTCATCCATTACGCATGGAGGAATCTGTTCCACGGGAACGTGTCCGTCTTTGTCCAATATTGCAAAGCCTCCGGGGGCACCTTTTCCGTTTTTGAAACACTCAACTGCGTCGGTAGCTTTTTCGGAAGTCAGTCGCGCTTGCTCCGCTATTCCCTCCAACTGCTTGAGGTTCCCGCTTAAGGTGGTGGCTAATCGGTCAATGTTAGTCCTTACTTCGTCAGCGTTATTACTTGCGGTGTGGGCAATGCTTAGGGCATCGGTGGAGTTGCGGAGGGCGGAATTGATGGCAGTGCCGTGGCTTTTGCACTCACATTCTACTGCTGCCACACGACTGGGAAGGTCTCCCAGGTCCAGCACGGGCAGATCGTTGCGCAGCTGTTCTATCTCACCCTTGGTGTCGTTTACGGTTGTGCGCAAATTATTTAGGTCCGCAATGCAGTCCTCGGCCATCTCCCTGATGCGCTTGTAGTCGTTCCGGTCGGGCAGATCCTGAGTGGCGCGATAAGCTTCGAGTGCTAACGATCCTGCATTGTCTAAGTCCGACCGCACTGTTGTCAGCTCCTTGCGGATTTTATCCAGACTCTCATCGATTCTGCTTTCCAATTCTTCCAAATCGATCTCGCCAACGGCATCGTCGGCAATACTCATTGCCTGTTTTACCTGCTCCTGCACAGTTGTCATGGACGAGTTCAGCTTTTTGATGCTGTCGCCTATCCGCGACACGGTGTCATCCAACTCACGATGGGTGTCTTCGATATGGTTAAATATGTCATTGTAAGCGTTTTCTGCCGTTTCGGAGGTTTTAGAGAGTGTACCTTCGACATTTGTAAGGGTTGCCTTGGCCGTTTTAAAATCTTTCTCCAGCAGATGCAGATCGCCTTCAAGTGATTGTATTGTTTCTGCTTTCAAGATGTTTAGATCCCATTCCACCCTATTGATTCCCGATTTATTTTCGGCTTGGCCGGCCTCCAAAGCGTCAATCCGTTCGCCCATCTGATATTCCACTCGCAAAATGTTATCTTCATTGGCACGGTCGGCCTCACTCATTCTGATGATATGTTCGGTAACGTTATCGAGAGCCTCTTCATAAACCTGTCCGGGCACCTGAAGAATGGGGCGCTTGCCTGTATTGTACCATCCTTCATTGCGAACGGCGTAGATGGTAGTATTTACATCTTCGCTTTCGCCCACTACAGCCCACCAGCCCTCTTCGGGGCGTGGATAAGCGTCTTTGAGTGCCTCGGCGCTGATGAAGTAGCCTTTGTGACATCCCACCAGGTTCGGCGCGTCCAGGAATCCGTCAACACGCAAGCTACGTTTGATGCGGGCTTTGCCGTTTACGGTAGCATCTCCACCCACTGATAGGTGGCGACCTACGGTTGCATCCCCCTGAAAAGCATTATTGTTTACATCACTCATCTCTAAATAGTTTTAATTTTGATGTTAATTACTCAAGAGCTGCGTGCTCAAGGTTGAGAACCTTTCGGCTAATTGTGGTTCGCCAAGTGTTTCCATGGTCAATGCACTTAAGGCATATATGAATGCGCGGTAGCATTGCTCCGGAATTTCGATGGCATTGTTCTGTACTTGCGGTATGGGGTGATACGCTGCCTGTACAATTTTGGCCTGATTGGTATGGCACGACCAGAACTCAAGAATAAGCCCTTCCCCTCGAAGCGTCACGGCTACTACGGGATTTTGGGGGTTGCCACGGAGGCCTTTGCACCTGCTGAACTGAAGGTTGTAAGCCGGGTCTGCATTGGAGATTGCCCGGCTTACAGGGCGCTCCCAATCGCTCATACGGAAGACAATCAGCCGAAGGAAGTCCTCGGGCAGGTGCAGCCATCCGGAATTGTTCTTTTGCCATGCGATAGAATTACCAAAATGGTATCCACCATCGAGCATCTGTACCGGTGCGACCGACACAACAATCCGGGCCGCCTCCGGTACCTTGGATTCAATTATGGTGTCCAACCCCAGTGTATCTTCATCGGCATTGTCGCTCAGGAAGGTGTCCTGTTCGTTTTGGTCGATGGCTATGCGCACTTGGCGCACTATGTCAGACAGACGATAGAGCATTGGCTCGACTGGTTGTTATGCGAAACTGAGTTTAACGCCGTGTGCTATGGCGGCTGCAATGATGTCTTCGCGTGTACGAAGTTTTGCGCGATTGGCACCCCAGGTATCAACGAGATAGTCTCGGGCTTCTTCTTTGTTGGCAAATTCCACTTCAATAGGGTTCAGCGGCTCAGTCTCGCCCGGTTGCGACTCCTCTTCTGCGGGTGTCAGCTCTTGGTTAGGTGCAATGTCGCTTGGTGTAGAGACAACACCAAGATCGCATTTGGTCAATGTGGGTGCGTCGCTACCCTTGGTCGGTTCAAGCTCTGGCGCACGCTTGGGTTTGTTGCGAAGTACTTTCACCTCACCCTCAAGTTCGTGCACCGATACTACCTTGATGAGGCCTCGGCGAAAGTCTTCGCTGCTCTCGATTGCGTTTTGGAGTATCACGTTGTCTGTTGTGAACTTGGCCGGGTTTACACCCATGGCGCTCACACTGCCATCTGAAAATTGGATTTTTGTGCTTCGGCGTCCAACAGTCACTACTGCAATATACTCCATCATGCCCCACACGCCGTAAGTAATTTTTTTCTTTTTCATGCTGTAATAAAAAATTATGGGCGGGGGCCTCCCGCCCCCGAAAGGCTCACCCCGCCCGTGTTATGGTTGTGTTGTCGGTTGATTAGTTGAACGCTAATTCGCCGGTATACTCAACCCACTGCGAACCGTCATATTTCCACATGGTCCCCTTTACGGCATTCACATTGATGCCGGGGCAGTCCTGAAGCATGTAGTATACGCAGTCCTCTGTGGGATTTTCGGGAGCTTCGTCCCCTTCGTAGAGGTGATAATGCACGGCGGTGAGGTTCTGATTGCCATCTTCGGTGGTGCTTTCTCCGTTGATCCAGATGTGACAACTGCCTTTGAGCGCAAGCGCATCCCACACAAGGATTGACTCGCGTGTGGCTTCCTCGCCCTCCATCCGGTCGCGACTTGAATGTTCGGCGCTGAACTGGTAGTGAACAAGGCGGTCAGGGGCAACCACAAATGCCGAATTACTCCACTTGAGGCGGTCAAGGGTGGGGTCGTGCTTGAACTCAAAGTCACCGAATACGGTATGGAAGTTGGTCACCTTCCAACCAAGGGAGTTGGTCACCACCGTGATTTGAATTTCGGGATGTTTGCTGTAGTCCAGGCACTGGATGTTCTCAAGGAAGTTTTTGCCACAGAGCACAATCACACGCTTGGGCACATCTTCTCCCGTGAAGGTCATCTTTGCCAGTGCAATAACCTCTTCGATTGTCCACTTGCCGGTGTGCTGCACCTCCTTCTTGACTTGATATCGCACTCCTTCCATGAAGTAAACATCCTGAGTGCCGGCTTTGGGGGTCTGAACCTTCATCTTGCCCTTACGACCTGCATAGAGGGTGCGGTTGCCCATCACTTTGAATTTGGTGATGGCTGCTTCGGCAATGAGGGCTTTGCCGAAGGGAATACGCTTTTTGACTGAATCGAAGTAGTCCGATACAATCTGATTCATACCGCGCTTCTGCAGGTACACCTGTGTGGGCTGAGGTACGATGAGATCGGGGTCAACCTCTTTCTGTGTTTCGTACAGAGCGTTGGCAAGCAGCACGCAGACAGAACCCGCAGGAATTGCCGGAGTGGTGCAATATTCGTCGTTGGAATTGGCCTTAGGACCGTTGACGGCGCGGACGATGGGCTTGCCGGTGGCTGTGTCATGGCCGATAACAAAGAGCATCAACTCTTTGCCGGGGGTGACTGTCTTGCCATCCTCAGCATAGCCGTCCACGCCCTTTACAAGCAGAGTGCCATAGGGGCGAGGCACATTCATCTCATTGGCCTCAAGATTGAGTAGGAACTGAAGCGCTGCCCCCTTGGCGGTGGCATCGGTAGTAGTGACAAAAGAACGGGGCTCGTCGATAGAGTAATGCTCTACCACGGGGCTTTTCACCTTCACCTTCTTTGCGCTGAGCATCAGCTGCATCAGAGGAGTGTCATCACTTTTATGTTTATAGATATCCTGGTCTATATCGGGCTCGACCAGGTTGCCGCCTGCAATACCGCCCGTGGCTCCGGCGGTCTGACTGACGGTGGTAGGTGCGCCGGGCACCTGCGAAGGGATTCCCGCTGTGCCGGGAACCGGTGCGGAGTATTCACCGCCTACTTTTACTTCATTTTCAGCCATTGCTTATGTGTTGTTTTTTAATGTTGTCCGGATTGTTAGTCTGTAATGATTGATTAATTAATATGCCTCGTTNGCAAGGTCGAAGATGCTNTGTCGGCGNGAGCCTTCNACTGTACCGTTTCGACCTCCCANCGGCTGAGTGCCATCGCCCTGTTTGCTNCGGCGCAACTGTTCGGTTATTTTCGCATTTCGCCCGGCTACCTCACCCTGNGCCCCGGCTTCGGCTACGTCACTTTCGTAGTTGCGNGCTTTCAGAAACATTTGCAAGGTCTCCGCGCTGAACTTGCCCAGNACNCCATCGTTGATGGTGTTGATGATNTCTGTAACAACCGCATCGATTTCTTCATCCGAAAGATTCTGTTCGGNCTGAAATTGGCGCAGTGTCTCAAGGCTCTGCTCCATGTTGGCCGCATATTGGCGGTCGAGTTCTCGGNTCTTTGCTACGCGCTCCTGNTATTGCGCATTGGCCTGAGCAAGCTCNTCCTGCATCGATGGATCGTCCAGCACGTCCTTGATTTCCATNCCGAAGTTGCGGACGTAGCTCACCAGCGGGTCTACGCCATCTCGCATATCCANNAGGAANTCTGCGCTNCGGGGATTGGTTGCAAACATCTCGGCTATCTGATTCTCACGNGTTTTATATCCGTCAAGTTCTTCGGCGCTCTGGNTATAGTCATCGTCGATGGCTCCGTAGATTTCCTCCTCATCCTCGAATTTCTTATCGGGATACTTGGTGCGTAAACGGTTCATCACCGAATCTCGACGGCTAACTTGGGGCTGCGTGGTTGCTTTTGACTCTAATTCGTCCATTTATGATATTCGATTGGTTGTTTGATGCAAATGTAGTGCAAAACAAGGCGCTCGGCTTTTATCTTTTGGAACTTAGCTATTTCGCTCAATTCTTTTTATTTAATCTTAAAATTCAAGGAAGCTGTTACCCTTANNCCTNGTTTGGCCGGGACGGCTCATGGGCACTATCTTGGGCGTGTCCATCTCGTAGAAACATATATGCAANCCGATNGCCCGAGTCATCAACCGGTCATCGTGGCTGCCTGTTATCGCGCCATAGGATCCATTAGCTTTGCGCTCGTACACCAATAATTCATCCACACATCCCGAATCACGCTCAATCCATAGCCGCTCCCGCACGGCCTTGACCAGCGTGGAAATGACCATCGGCTTGGTGGCCACGTTGGTATGAAAGCCGTATTTGCGTGGAACTCCCTGCCGAATCTCATCTTCACTCTGTCGCCGAGCATATAGATTGGGGTAGATGCACGATATCTGGTTCAGAATGTATAAAGACTGGTCTCCACCCTCAATCTGACGTTCCCGGTCGTGAGTCTCAAGGGTGTTGGATTCTATCACCAGCAANGAGTTGTTATAATAGGCCGCTATCTGAGCTGCTTTCCATGCCAAGCGGTCAATATCACAGTGGCCATACCACTGCGCTACGACCTTGGGGTTCTCTCCGTCCATCATGTCGAGGCGGTCGAAAACCACNATCACGGACCAGTCGGCTTTGGCCGATCTNCCACCCACGTCNACAACGGTGAGNTAGCGGTTGNTCACTCGCATATCTGATTCCTCCTCCGGCAATTCCCATGCCGACAACATACCCTGGCGATCTTCTTCAAACTTTAACCCCTGTAATGCCTTTAAGCCCTCGTCTGCTGCTCCGGANATTTCTCCACGGAATTGAGGTGGACGGCAACCGGCACGAAATTTCTCTACCTTATATTTGTCGAAGACCATTGTCCCCGAATGGACGAAGGCTTCTTCATCATCGGAGGGATATTCCGAAGCCATNACCGCATGGGAATCGCGCCCGGCNCGTTCTTCTACATACCAATGTATCGCTTCAAGGGTTGCNCCTTTNTCAAANAGCCACCACAANTACCTGCCGGACTCCTCGCGGGTGCTGCACACATTNGGNTTCTCGNGGTTCAGGTACAGATTACGGGCAAACCCAACACGCTCGGCNTCAGATGAGAAAGGTTGAGAATATTGNTCAATCATGAACCAAGGTATGAAAAGCGGCTCATANTGCGATTTTACCTCGGGATTAGCNGCCGCCTTATANTCGCNGTGGAAGAAATTGCCGGTNCCGTTGGCTGTAGATTCCATCACNATCATTGTCATCGGGCGTAGCAATATACCCGAACAGGCTGAGCGTACAATGTCGGACGGCGACTTGCCGTCGGTCTTCTTCCACAACCCTACCTCGGATAAGTGAACCAGCGAGTATGATCCTCCTCGACACCCATCGGGGCGCTCGGCTGTGCCTATCTTTATCTTGCAATTTCGCTGGGGGATGCGTTGTGTGGAGCCCGAAGTGCCTACGCCAACCATCTTAGGCTCGTTCAGGCTATAGGGCTCGCCCATCTGATGAAGCATCTCAACCGGGTACTCTTTCATCATTGTCACAAACATATCCTTGATTTCGTCCGAGGCCGAGTTCTGATGGGCAATAATNAGCGAGTTCAACCCGCGTTGGTGCATAAACTGGAGCCACGCCATATACATCTGCGTGGTGGTCGACCCACCCCACTGACGCGCTTTTAACAGGATTATGCGTATTGGTTTGCCGGCCAGACGCGCCTTTTCGAACCGCTCCACCAGCAGGCGCTGTGGATAGCGCAGACGAAACAGCACATTCTCCCCGGCGCTTTTATTTTGAATCTTCACCAACGAGGCAGCCCAAAAAGCGAAGTCGTGGCGCATGCGCAGCCGTATAATTGTCTGAGATACTTTCCCAAAATCNACTTCATTTGGAACTACTTTAAGCTCATTCTCTAAGAATGACTCNATGCTGCCGAACTTGGCAAGACTTTTGATGAGCGGCAAACGTGCCATCGAGGTAGGCAACCATTGCTCNGGAAGCACAAAATCGGAGATNCCGACCTTGACCCTATCGCCGATAGAGCCAAAGCCGGTGATTGGATTAAACGNTGCGTACATCAACCTTTTGCGCCGTTCATCNTCTTCCAATATTGAAGCTATTTCTGTGTCAAACATGTAGTCTTTCTAAGGTTAGGCCGCCTTCAACATNGCCTGTGCTTTNGCNACGGCTTCGGGATTGGCCTGCGATTGAANCTGCTCAAGNACTTCGGGAGATATACCCTGAGGTGTCTGTCCCTGCTGCATCTGCTCTCGTTGGCTGCGGATACTCTGGAGAAGCGCATCCGCAAATGGGAAGTCTCCAAACTCAAGCAGCTGCTCTACATTAATGGCCTGACTNTGGAAGAGNGTCATCAGAATTTCGTTGGCCTGNGCCCGGAAGGCCGGTGAGGCGGTGCTTTCTATTACCTTCAGGTCGAAATCTATATCCATCAGTTCTCGCAAATCCACCGCATCCTTACCTACGATGCTGCGCACACGTTCTATTTCGTAGTACTGCTGGATGTTCTTTACATCCTTGATGGCNCCATCTCGCACAAAGGAGGAGAANCTGTCCAGAATGTCAAGCAGGCTCATGGTGGCATTCTGCGTCTGCTGGCTGTAAAGACTTCCGCTCATTCCCGAGAACCCGGGCTTCCCTTGTACAGCCCCGTGGATACCGGTGATGTCCTCGAAGAACTTCAACTGCATACTCAGCATTTCACTGATGCCGATGGTGGTGCAATTATTGGCAACCTGCTGGGGCAGGGCAGTNCCTGTCCTTGGCTGCTTTATCATAATCACTCCGTTATACCGNGCCCATTCGTCCGCGATATCCTCCACGCTGGTACCTTCCGGCAAGCAATCTTCGGGNAACAGAAGCACACCCTTGGCGCTGGCACGCATTATCCAGTCGTACATCGTTATCAGGCGGTTGGTGTAGCGCTGCTGGTCAATCACATCGGCAACAAAGGANTGTATTTCTCCGTCGATAAANGGATAAGCCTTGAACACATAGGGGTGTGAACCATGTTGATAGGGAGTCTCGCCTTCATCAAGAATATCGCCCATTGGGCTCAGCAGGTAGTAATACCAGTAGTTATCTACAAACCACTCGTATGTAATCAGAGGCACTTCATCCATAGGAATACCATATTGAGCACCGAGGTTCAAGCGTTCGCGGTTTTCACGAAGCACCACCGACTCAAGATCTTCTTCCTCCACCTTGAACACCTCCCCGGTATTCACGTCGTGGCAGCGATAGCGCGCCTTGGTCTCCTTGCGCCATACNTCAATGACTCGACACAGCGACGGGTCTCGGGGCACCAGAAAGTCGTAGTAGCCTTGGAGTGGATAGCCGAAACTGTCGTAGAACTGACCCAACACGCTCATATCCTTGGCGTTGCTGTATATTTGGCTGAGCCGACGGTAATCGTCCACATTGTGGGCGAACCTCGAACACAGCTCNGCAAAGGTAATGTCATGAATCTCACCCAAGCAGCTCACATCCCAGCCGCGCAAGTCGCGCATGTTATGGTCTATGAAAAAGTTATTAGGCTGAACAACATCCGTCCAACAGTCTAACTTTCCCTGTCGCCACCCGTACCACTTTCGATGCACCACCAGCCCGGAGATAAGAAATTCCTCCATCGTCCGCGCAAGGATTTCATTCATGCGGTTCTGCTCCATGTTGCACTGCAGAACGGTACTCATTGTTTCGCCATACCGTTGCTCATCACGGTCAAGAGCTGTGCATACGGGCTCTTTGTTCTGTCCGCGATACACCCCAAGCATGGTTCGCACCATTCTGCGGATCAGATTGTTCTTAAGCGGCACGTTGCCTTGGCTCCGGATATAATCCTCCTCGCGAATCATNTGGCCGTCAACGCATATCATATCGTCCCACTGACGNCCATAGGTGTAGTTCTTGTTGCGTTCCCGCTCCCGGCGGAATTCTTCCATNCCCATCCAGCAATTCTGACCCTGCATTAACACCTCCAGGGCGCGCCCGCANCCCANTGCCTTTGCTCGCTTGATTGAGTCAAGCTCAGCNCCGNCAACCTTGCTTTTGCGANATAACTTCTTTGCTTGCATAAAACCTAAAACTTAAAAAAAACTCTAAACTTTCCACTCTAAATGTCATTCAATCGTTTCCTGAAGCATCTTTTGCCGAGTTGACTCCATAAGGTCGGTAATCTCCTTGGCCTCTTCGACACTTCGTGCATCGAGATACCTCTGCGTAAGTTCCTTCATATCTCGCTTGTATTGCCCGATACGATAGTGCTTCTCCCAGTCAACTGAGCTCAGCTCCTCGTTCCAGCGACGTTGGCCCTCCTCGTTGTCAGCGGCAGTGGTGCCCTCGCCAAAGAGCGCGTTAGCCTCTCGCTTAGCTCTGCTGATGCTGTCATGCCATGCTATGAGGCGACGTGTTTGCTCGGTGCTATAGCGTTGCTCAATCTTTTTCTTGGCTATGCTCTTTATGCGCTTGCGTTTGCCCTCCATCACCTGTTCATCCTCCTCGTCAGAACGCATCCAACCGGTCAGCGGAGCCTCGCGTAGTGTTTTGTAACGGGCATAGCGCTCTGCAAGTTGTACATACCCGAGCTTTGATGCCTCTGTTCCAAGCATGTCAATCTCGTCGAAATATATTTTATCTAACTGACTTTGAGGACAATTCAAGATACGCGCAATCAATAGGGCGCACTCTCGCGAAGCCGAAAGGTCGCCTCCACAACAGTCGATAATTGCTACCGCCGCATCAGTTATTGATTGGGGATTCATTCCCACACCGGACTGCACAATAAGATTGAATATGTCATTCAAAGCAGCCACATCGTCCTTTTTAAACTTATCAAGGATATTGAGGACATCGCTGGCCGCAGGCATATTCTTTTCCAAGCCCTTGCGGTTGATATCTCCCTGCACGGCCATATTAAAGCCAGCGCTCATAACGTCACCACCGGTAAGACCTTCGATACTACCGAACATGGAATGTGTCCATACATCATTCCAGAACTCATCTTTTGTTTGTTCGTCGTTCCCGAGAATCAGATAGGGTACATAGGCGCCAAGATTCCAAAGCATCTGCAGGGCAAAGCCGAATACGCCCAGCTTAACCACCTCGCGGAAGATGTTCGAGTAATACTGCCGGCGAGCCTCTGACTCTGCCGTACCTTCATCAATCCCATTTCGACGCATCTGCTTCGCCATGAATTCAATACTCGTGTCCGATTGACGAGTTGCGTAGTGGGTTAGGTCGCGGACGGCATCGTACAACTGGCGAGTGTACGACATCGATGAGTTGCGAAAAACAGAGAAGAGCACACTCAGC
>JAAVGX010000031.1 GCA_014800065.1 Bacteroidales bacterium
AGAGGAAGTAGGTGATGAGGAGGCTTCGCGAGTCGATGTTGGGGTCGTTGTCGTGTATTATGAATCGGCCTGCTTGTTTGCCCCTTTTTCTGTTTTTCTCGAAGGCGTAGATTATGGCGTGCTCCCATTTGCGCAGGCGCCGGCCTATGTACGCCTCGAAGGGGCGACATAGGTCGGGGACGTAGCGGTAGCGCTGCTTGGGGGGTTGCTGTATGCGTGCTTTCATAGTTAGTCCGAGCTGAAGCTCGGGGCCGAAGACAAAGTGCCGCTTGGGCGGCGTTGTTTTTTCGTGGGGGCAAAGTTACGGTGGTTCTTGGGGGATTATTGTATGATTTGCGCAATTTGCCTTTTCTTACAACAAAATAAGGAAGGTGTTGAAGAACCAATACGAAGCACAAAAGGCCTCCGGCCTTTTGTGCTTCGTGTTTGTTATGCAACACCCTACAGTCACACTGCGGCAAAGAGTACATTGACATTTTGCTAAAAAACACTACGCACCGGCAGGTTTGGTGGGGTAGGCTATGCGCGAATGATAGATGGTCATCAGGCGCTTGATGAACGCCTCCTTGATAGTCTGCACATCGCGGAATTCCAGATTCGATTCATTATGAAGCCCATCAGCAATCTGACCGTCGATGATCTTATTCACCAACTCCGCAATAGCCTCTCGAGTGTGTTCCTTCAGCGAACGACTGGCGGCTTCAACAGCATCGGCCATCATCAGCACCGAAGATTCTCGTCTCTGTGGATTCGGACCAGGATAACTGAACAGCGACTTATCCGCACCCTCGGGATGGTTCTTCAGATAGGTAAAATAGAAATATTTTGCCATACCCGCTCCATGATGCTCGCGGATAAAGTTCTGAATTTCGGCCGGCAGACCGGCTTTTTCTGCAAGTTTTAGTCCGTCGGTTACATGGCTCACCACGATAGCCGCGCTTCGTTCGGGCGGAAGCGCATCATGAGGGTTCACTCCATGCTGATTCTCAGTGAAAAATGCCGGATTGGCAAGTTTACCTATATCATGGTAGAGCGCACCGGCTCGAACAAGCTGCACATTGCCCTTGATACGCGCCACGGCATCGCTCGCAAGGTTGCTCACGGCAATGGAGTGCTGGAAAGTGCCCGGGCATTCATTGCTCAAGCGCATCAGCAACGGGTTATTGATATCCGCAAGCTCTACGAGGGTCACCACCGAGATAAATCCGAATATTCTCTCGGCAAGTGACATCAGCACATACACCATCGACGTCAGTAACGCATTGGCCACCAAGAATATAACCATGCGCCGCGAAAAGCCCTCAAAAGAGCCGTTCATCATCAGCTCGAGCACCGTGTACGCCGCCACATACACCAGAGCTACCACAACCGACGTACGAAGCAACTGCGCCCGGCGGCTCAGCTCACGAAGACTGTACACCGAGGCGCAACCCGCGCAGAACTGCAAAAACAGAAATTCAAGCGAAAGGGTAGTAACCGGTGCACACACAAGCGTCGTCACCGCTGTCACATATAGAGCCGTACGGTCGTCGAAGAACACAAGCACAAGCACCGGCACAATCATAATCGGAGTTAGATATATACCCTGCGCCAGAAAATAGTTCATGCCCACTGCCATCAGGAAAAAGACGGTAATTAGCACGAACATAAACACGAATGCCTTGAAATTCTTCCACACCGCCGGCACAAACAGCTGGAAATAAATCACCAGCGCACCCATGATAAGAGCCACATAGAAGAATTGACCCAACATCATCAGGATGCGGTTGGAATCGCGGGTCGTGTCCGATTGTGCAAGCATCGTCTCGTAAGTGCGAAGATTGGTGAAATCCTGCGACGTTATCACCGCACCCTTGTCAATGATGGTCTGACCCTGGAGGATAATTCCGCGGTCGGCCGTCAGCGTCAGATAGTCGTACTCATAGTTGCGACGGCACTCCTCCTCATTGCGGGTATAGTTGGGCTGAAGTAAATTATGAAGATTCGCATGGGTAAAATATTGACGCAACTTCGGATCGGTGATAGTTGAATCAAGGTAAAGATAAACATCCCGTGGCGAACTCAGCGACGATGTGGGCATCTCGCTCAATATATTCTTATCAAGTATACGCACTCGCGGCAGCTTACCGGTATCTATGAGGTCCTTTGTTCCCATATCAACCACTCCGGAAGCATAGATTTTACGCAACTCCGATGCCAGGCGCGATGCACTCGGGTCTGTGTGCCGATCCGGCAGACTCGCCACAATTGTGTCGATGATAAGCTGGTTTAGCTCATAAATAGGCACAAACCGGGCGTCAAGCGAGTCACGCGCCGCAAGGATAGCCGCCGAGTCGGGGTGAATGGGTATGTCGAATGGAGCGATCAGCTTCGCATAATTCCAGGGGCGACCCTGCTCATAAAAATAACGGTTCGATTCCTGATGAGGGTAAAAGTACACTATAACCACCACGGCGGCAAGTGCTACAAGAATTCGCTTTATTAGGTTATTATTCTTCATGCTTCTTTAATTTATTCGCGTGGCTGCTGTCACACCTTCAATCGCCTTCGTGCGTGTGCAAAGGTCGGCAACAGCTTCGGCATTGGATACCCGCACCCAAAGGTCGCAGTGAAATACTTCATCGCTCGCCTCTATTACGAGCTTGCGCATATCTATTCCTAACTGATTGGATATTAAAAGAGTAATTTGCTGGAGAATACCGCGGCGGTCAACTCCCTCTATGCGGATGTGTGCCAAAAACCGCGCACTATTGGTCGCCCATTCCGTTGCTACGATGCGCGACCCGTACCCCGCCTTAAGCAGTTGCGCCTCCGGGCAATTCAGACTATGCACCTCCACAGTACCGTCGTCCGCCACAAAACCCATCACATCATCCCCGGGAATAGGATTACAGCAGTGCGCAAAGCGGAAATTGGTCTTGTCACCACTGATTTCAAGTCGGTACACCTGCTTGGTGTTTATCGGTTCAGGCTTAACATCCCCCTCCGATGTCGCGGCCGTTTTCTTCTCGGAGTCCGCCTTCCCGAAAGGTAGCCACTTCTTGATGAATCGCGTAGTACGGCCCTGCTTGCTGATATGCTTCCGCAACTGCGGCACAAGATAGTCCGCAAGAACTATCTCCTCGGCTCCAAGCTGGTAGCAAAGCTCATCGCGATTCTCCACATGGAAAATACCCTGGAGCTTGGTCAGGATGCTGTTATTATCCGGAAGCGAGTTCTGTCCAAGCCAATCCGTAAGCAATGCATTACCCTTGGCAATGATGGGATGGCGGGTACTGCGGATGGCCTTGCGCAACCGCGTCTTGCCCTTGGCTGTTACCATATACTCCTCCCACTGTGGCTGAGGGGTCTGGGTCTTGGAGGTCAGGATTTCCACCTGGTCGCCGCTATGAAGCTCCGTGTGCAGTGGTACCAGCTTATGATTCACCTTCGCGGCTATGCAGTGCATTCCTATCTGACTGTGCAGATGGAAAGCCATATCGAGCACTGTGGCTCCCGAAGGAAGCGTCACAAGCTCTCCCTTAGGCGTAAATACAACTATTTCTGCCGCAAAAAGATTCAGCTTCAATGTATTGAGGAAGTCAAGCGCACTCGGCTCCGGATTATCAAGTATATCCTTGATGGTTTTAAGCCACGCATTTAGCTCCGACTCCTCATCTCCATCACCTATCTTGTACTTCCAGTGCGCCGCCAAGCCCTTTTCGGCAATCTGGTCCATACGCTCGGAGCGGATCTGAACCTCAATCCAATTCCCGTCAGGACCCATCACCGTCAGGTGCAAAGCCTGGTAGCCATTGGCCTTGGGTACGGCAATCCAGTCGCGGGTGCGCTCGGGGTGCAAACGATATAGGTCGGTGATGGCTGAGTAGATGGACCAGCAGATAGCCTTCTCCTGCGACTGATCTTCGCACTTGAAGATGATGCGCATCGCATAAAGGTCGTAAACCTCCTCGAACGGCAAGTGCTTATGCTCCATCTTATTATATATCGAATAAACCGACTTGATGCGAGCACTCGCAGTATAATCTATGCCGAGTTTATCAAGCTTATCCTTGATTGGCTGAGAAAAATCGGAGTAAACCAACGACCGCCGAGCCTCGCTCTGACGAATCTTTTCACTGATTTCACGATATTTCTCGGGATGTTCATGCTGAAAACTTAAATCCTCAAGCTCGGTCTTGATGGCAAACAGCCCCAATCGATGTGCCAATGGTGCGTAGATATAAAGCGTCTCACCCGCTATTTTATAGCGCTTGTTAGGTGCCATCGAACCCAAGGTTCGCATATTGTGAAGGCGGTCCGCCATCTTGATGAGCACCACGCGGATATCCTCGCTCATGGTAAGAAGCAGCTTGCGGAAATTCTCTGCCTGAACTGAAGCCTGAGCACCGAATATACCTCCGGATATTTTGGTCAAGCCATCAACTATCAATGCAATATGGGGCCCGAAATGCTGCTCGATATCCTCTACCGTATAATCAGTGTCCTCCACCACATCGTGGAGCAACGCTGCGCATATGGATGTACTCCCAAGGCCGATCTCTCGCGAAACTATACGCGCTACGGCTATGGGATGCATGATATAGGGCTCTCCGCTCCGACGACGCACGCCCTTATGGGCCTCCTTGGCGAACTCATACGCCCGTTGGATTATCTCTACCTTCTTGCGATGGTTACTGTTCAGATAACCCTCCAGCAGCTCGTCGAAGGCCTCCTGTATGCGACGCTCGTCATCCATAGGATTAGTTGACTGCATAACAAAACTCCTTTGAAAATACAAATTTAATAATTTCCTGCTTCCACCCCAAAACTATTCCAAAAAAATTACACAATTTTGATTCCCTCCCTGTTTATGTCCACTCGTATACCAACCTCGAACATCACATTTCATTTACCTTTATCGAATTCTGTTCTTACCGTTGATTTTTTGAAGGGAATTTGTTAACTTTGCGGATTGAAATTGAGTAGCTCGATGGCTACCACTATTTTGCGCAAAATAAATACCATCAAACAAGATGAACATATCATACAAATGGCTCAAGCAGTATGTCGATTTCGACCTTACCGCCGATGAATTGGCTGCTGCACTGACGTCGATCGGGCTCGAAACAGGGTCCGTGGAACTTGTGGAAACAATCAAGGGAGGCTTGGCCGGTATCGTTATCGGTAAAGTACTCACCTGCGACGTTCACCCCGATAGCGACCACCTCCACATCACCACCGTTGAACTCGGACAGGGACCCGTGCAGATTGTGTGCGGCGCGCCAAACGTCGCCGCAGGTCAGACGGTCGTCGTTGCAACGGTTGGCACAACCCTATACTCTCCCGAAGGGGAAGCCTTCAAAATCAAAAAGTCCAAAATTCGTGGCGTGGAATCTTTCGGTATGATTTGCGCCGAGGACGAAATCGGAATCGGAGCCTCTCACGATGGAATTATGGTGCTTCCCCCCGAAGCCGACGCCTACATCGGAAAACCCGCAGCCGATTTCTTCAAAATCGAAAACGACTACGTGCTGGAGGTGGACCTCACTCCCAACCGTATCGACGCTGCAAGCCACTATGGTGTGGCCCGCGACCTGGCGGCTTGGCTCTCTTGCCATAAATCGGCTACTAAAGCTCACCTTCCTCAGGTGGACAATTTCAAAATCGACAACCCCGACAAAGAAGGTTTCTCCGTCGAAATCAACGACCCCGACGGCGTGACTCGCTACTGCGGCGTTACAATCGAAGGCGTAAAGATCGGTCCAAGCCCCGAATGGCTCCGAAATGCACTCTCAACAATCGGTCTGCATTCCATCAATAATGTGGTGGACGTAACCAACTTTATCCTTCACGGAATCGGACAACCGCTCCACTCTTTCGATGGCGACACTCTCGCCGGCCGAAAAGTGATTGTGCGACGTGCTAAAACCGGCGACAAGTTCACAACTCTCGACGGAGTAGAGCACACTCTCGACGGTGCCGACCTGATGATCTGCGACAACAACACCGAGCGATGCATCGCCGGTGTATTCGGAGGTCTCAACAGCGGTGTTACCGATACCACAACCACCATATTCCTCGAGAGCGCATGCTTCAATCCCACCAGCGTACGCCGTACTGCGCGTCGCCATGGTATCAGCACCGACTCGTCTTTCCGATTCGAACGCGGCGTAGACCCCAACGGCTGTCTATACGCCCTCAAACTCGCCACTCTCCTCATTCAGGAAGTTGCAGGAGGTAAGACAGTGGGACAAGTCACCGACTATTACCCCAACCACGTGGCTCCATTCCATGTGGATATGAACTTCGATGACTTCGAAAAACTCATCGGTCGCCAAATTCCTCGTTCCGTGGTGGATGGTATCCTCAACAGCCTCGAAATAAAAGTCGACGCCGAGCCAAACGGAAATATGCACCTCGACGTGCCTACATACCGTGTGGATGTGCGTCGTGCCTGCGACGTGATTGAAGACGTGCTCCGTATCTACGGATACAACAATATCCAAATGAGCGACGAACTCCACGCTTGCCTCTCTTTCAAAACTCCCGTCGATGCTGCCGACGACCTCCGTCGTACTATTTCCGAACAACTCACCGGTGCAGGCTGGAACGAAATTCTCAACAACTCGCTCACTGCCGAAGCATACTACAACGCGCTGTCGGAATTCCCCGCCAACCACTGCATAAAGCTCCTGAACCCGCTCAGCCAGGAACTCAACGTGCTCCGACAGACTCTCCTGTTCGGCGGTCTGGAATCCCTCGCACACAACATCAACCGCAAGAGCGCCGACCTCGCGCTTTACGAATTCGGAAACGTTTACTTCCTCAATCCCGACAAGACCTCCGATGCCGAACACCCGCTCGCTCCCTACAGCGAAGCTCCCCGCCTCGCACTCTGGATGACCGGCGCAAACCGCGATGCAAACTGGCTCCGGAGCCGCGAAGAGGCAACTTTCTTCGACCTCAAGGCTGCCGTGGCAAATGTACTCGCCCGTGTGGGAATCAGCTCTGCCAACCTCAAAATGACCGTGGCACAGCTCCCCGAAGGCTCTATCTTCTCTGCGGCAATCGATCTGGCCAACGCCAAGGGCGTCAACCTCGGTAGAATGGGCATCATCGCCCCGGCGATTGCCAAATCCTGCGACATCAAGGTTCCCGTATACTACGCCGAACTCGACTGGGCCGCAATCTGCCGAATCGCTCTCCGCACAAACGCCCTCTACGAACCACTGCCTAAAACTCAGGCCGTAAAGCGCGACCTCTCTCTACTGATCGACAATAAAGTTACCTTCGACGACATTCAGGCTGCCGTGGCTGAAGCCGAACGCAAACTCCTCCGCAAAGTCGAACTCTTCGACGTTTACGAAGGCGACCGTCTCCCCGCCGGCAAAAAATCCTACGCTATTTCGATTTCCCTCCAGGACCCCGAAAAAACTCTCCAGGACAAGCATATCGATAAAATCATGACGAAGGTCATCGAAAACCTCAAGCGTAAGTTCAACGCCGAACTCCGTTGATGAACATCCAAATATCGTAAATTATAAACCTCAACCTTCGCCTGCGAAAGTTGATTAAAATAACCAATAACAAACCCCCACTATGGGAAGAGCATTTGAATATCGCAAAGCAAGAAAACTGAAGCGCTGGGGCAACATGAGCCGCACCTTCACTCGCATCGGCAAGGAAATCACCATCGCCGCCAAGGCCGGTGGGCCGGACCCCGACACCAACCCACGTCTGCGCGCTCTTATGCAGAATGCAAAGGCTGCAAATATGCCTAAGGACACCGTGGAACGTGCTATCAAAAAAGCTACCGAAAAGGACGCCGGCGACTACAAGGAAATCACCTACGAAGGATACGGCCCGTTCGGAATCGCTATCTTCGTGGAAGCTGCTACCGACAATAACACCCGTACGGTTGCCAACGTTCGCTCTTACTTCAACAAACACGGAGGCTCGCTCGGTACTCAGGGTTCGCTCACATTCCTCTTTGACCACAAATGCGTCTTCAAAATCAAACCTAAAGACGGCGTTAGTCTCGACGACCTCGAACTCGAACTGATCGACTACGGTGTCGACGAACTCGGTCACGATGAGGACGAAGACGGAAACGAACAGGTTGTCCTCTACGGTGCTTTCGAAGAATACTCTAACATCCAGAAGTACCTCGAAGAAAACGGATTCGAAATCATTTCTTCCGAATTCGAACGTATTCCTAACGACCTCAAGGATATAACTCCCGAACAGCGCGAAAGCGTTCACAAACTCCTCGAAAAACTCGAAGACGACGAGGACGTTCAGAACGTTTTCCACAACATGCGCGAAGACGACGAAGAATAATCAGAGGATTATGTTAAAAATATAGGGACGCCGATGTGCGCCCCTATATTTTTGCTTTGCCCACATCGGAAAGCCCAAAAAGACCGGAGATTCACCTTCAGAGAAAATCAGCATTTTGTTACAACTTTGCTACAAATTACAGCATTTTGTCAAATTTGTAACACATACACAACCACCATAAATCGCTGAAACACACCAATTTACATTTCTTGTCAAATTTTCTTCGCACTCATCAAAGTTTTTTTGTTTGCAATTTGACATTCACTGCATAATTTTGCATCAGTTTTTAAAGGATGAAAGAAATAAACCCTATCATTAACATCGTTACCTTGCAATACTTCCGAAAGGAACCCCTCCCTCATAACCAAAAACCATAATCCCCCGGCAAATCCGGGGGATTAATATTTCGGCCTCATAGAGCATCCCGGATGTTGGCCAAATAAAAAACTTTATTTATCTTTGTATACACAATTAACTCTGTACATAAAAATCTTATGAAAAAGTCATTGCCCTACATTCGTCCGGCCACAGATTCCGAATTGGTCTACACCGACGGTGAATTGATGGAACAAGCCGTAGAGACGTTCGAAAGAGGCGAATATGCCCAAGCTATCGGACTGCTGATCGACGCTCTCAATGAAGATTTCCGCGAAAAATACGGAAATGCCAACGGAACTTCCTTCAAAATTCCACACGGCTCAATAGTGGTGAATATCGACATCACAGCCGACTCTCTCAAAATTTCCGCCGACTTCCTCAAACTCCCCCAAAAGGGTCGGGTAGCGATGCTGCGCCAGATTGCCGAAATGAATATCAACAATCTGATGCTCGCTCGATTCGTCAAGAACGGCGACTTCCTGCAGATGGAGTACAAGTGCCCCCTGTCCGACACTCACCCACACAAAATCCATGCAGTTATTCATAACATCTGCGCAATAGGCGATAAGTACGACGACGAATTCTGCACACGTTTCAACGCACAACGTTGCTACACCCCGCGTGTACAACCCTTCACGCCCGAGGAAGTGGACCACGCTTACGACGGACTCCAAATCATCGGTTCTCTGGCCTTGATGGCTACCGAGGAATATCTGCGCCAACGTCGTTACATCTATGCATGGACAATTATCCGTGGAGCCATTTATCAATTCTGTTTCTTTGCTAATCCTCAGGGACAGCTCATCAACGATATTGAAAAAGCTCTCGAATCCATGCAGGACGAAAGGCCTCTCGAAGAACTCGTTGCAAGAGGTACCGCTTTCCTCAAAAATCTGCTCGATATATCTCAAAAGGATCTCGCCGCCGACCTCTACTCCGTGGAAATGATGGTGTCAATGAAAATTCACACCACCCTTCAGGAAGTTCAGGAAGATTTCGAAGACCTCCACGAAGGTATTACGCAAGCAATGCAGGAACGCGATTACGACCAGGTTGTAACCAGACTGTACTATTCTTTCTATCAGCTTCTTGCCGAAAACAACATTCCTCTGCTCCTTGAATTCCTCATTGTTTCCGCACTACAGAAGAGCGCCGACAAGCCTATGAAAGAAGCAGCTGAAATTCTGAAAGAAGCCATTGATAAAATAATGGAAGGCGACATTAATATTCCCGACGACGACACCGAGGACGACGACATGGAGGATGACGACGACGTCACCGACGAGGACGAGGACGAAGAAGCTCTCGCTGCTGCTCACGCCAACGTGGTTGAAGCTCACCAACGCCTGTCGCAAGCCATGAGCACCGACGAAATTGTTGCGATGCAAAAGCTTATGGACGAGGCTCTGAAGGCCGGCAATGTAGCCGAATATATGCGACTGGCTACCGAGCTACAAATGCGCATGATAAATTCTCTCGGTTCCTGATTTTTTATTTGAATCATTTTTCCGTATGACTCCGCAATTAAATAAACTAATATATAAAGTCACCCATGCCGATGGGTCCGGCAGTTGCTTTTACCTCAAGCAACACAACATCTTCGTCACCAACTACCATGTGGTGGAAGGCTATCGCAATGTAGCTATCCTCGACAACGAACGTAATCCTTTCCTCGCTAAAGTGGTGGCTGTAAACCCCGACCTCGACCTCGCTTTGCTCGCGGCCGAGGGCGATTTCTCACACCTCCCGGAGTTTGAAATCGCCTCAGATAACGAACCTCTTATCGGGTCCAAAGTACACGTGGCCGGTTATCCTTTCGGGATGCCTTTCACTATAACCGAGGGTTCTCTGTCCTCGCCAAGGCAACTGATGGACGGCAAATTCTACATCCAGGTCGACGCTCCGGTGAATCCCGGTAATTCCGGTGGTCCAATCGTTAACGAACACGGACAAATCATCGGCGTTACTGTGAGCAAATTTGCCTCTTCTGCTGCCGACAATATGGGTTTCGGTGTGCGTACCGAAGCTCTTATGCAATTTCTCGATGCCATTGAGGAGCTTGACCGTGACGAGTTCAATATACAATGCTCTGGTTGCGACGAATTCATCAGCGCCGACGAAGAATACTGCCCCAACTGCGGCACNAAACTCGACCAAAGTGTACTGCAGCAACATCAACTTTCTCCTCTGGCCGATTTCTGCGAAGAAGCAATAGCTCGAATGGGCATAAACCCCGTCCTCGCAAGGAATGGATATAACTCATGGACTTTCCACCGNGGCAGCTCCGAAATTCGAATNTTCGTATACAACCGAAACTACCTCTTCGCTGTTTCGCCGGTAGCTCTTCTGCCNAAAAAGAANGTGGAGGACGTTCTCAACTTCATGCTCGACACCGATTTCTTCCCCTACAAAATGGGNGTGGACGGACGTCAAATCTACCTCTGCTACAGAATACACCTGGCCGACATNACCAATGATTCTGCCGAGCGCATAATCAACAATTTTGTGAATCTGGCCAAAACTGCCGANGAACTGGACAACAAACTCGTAGAAGAATTCGGTTGCGAATTCTCGGCCTACTCAAAAGTGTAGAGCANTNATAACGCACCTTACGAACTTCAGTTTAATCGATTATCAAAAGGAAGCTGTTGCAGAGCCAAAGCAAAGTAAAAAGGCCGGAGGCCTTTCACATGGTTAACCCCGGGTTAAGCGACCNAAGGGAGCTACCCGGGGTCACAAACTCCTCCCCGCCACAACAACCCCGGAGGGGTTGCACAATCCACTAAAAGGCTAATGCTCAACAGNATGGAGAAGCCATGAGCGCTTCACTCTTTGTTAACCGGACGCAAAGTGNCCGGCTCCGACNCCCCTATAAATATTCCACCCGAAATGGGTTGATTTTCATAGCAAAAGTAGTTCTGCAACCCCCTCCTGACTTTTAAATTTCAGCTTTTCACACTCCAATACCTAACTTTTGCGGGCGAAGATTGGTTAGTTAAAACTTTTTGCTTATCTTTGTGGCTGAATGAAAAAAATCAGCTACATAGTCTTGTTGGCCGTCATGGTGCTAATGGTTTGCGGATGCCGCAGGCAACCCGGCCCTGCGGTTATGCAGCTGTATGAACTGACCGATACCGCTCCNGCCCNAGCTCTTGCCGGACTCGACTCACTCACCACGGNCAACCTCAGCGAGGCCGACCGACGGNTGGCCGACTTTGTGCGCCTCAAGGCCTCCGACAAGGTCTACATCACCCACACCTCCGANTCCACCATNCTGGNTCTGCTGGACTATTACGAGGACGACGACCGTTTCGGCTCCGAAGTGCTCTACTACGCCGGGCGCGTATACTCCGACCTTGGCGACTACCCNACCGCNCTGNCCTACTTCCAAAAAGCCCTCCAAGNCACCCCCACCGAAAAGAACCTCCGCCTCCGAAGCGCCATCGCAAGCCAAACCGGCCGCCTGCTCAACACCCTCAAACTCCACAACCAAGCCATTCCCTATCTCAAGGAAACCCTAAAGATAAATGCCTTGCTTGCAGACACCGTCAATCTGATGTACAACCANCAGCTTCTGGGCGCAATATATATGCGAGCAGGAAAAATTGATTCCGCTGAAATTGCCCTTAAAAAAGGAATGGAATGGGCTCAATTTCTCACCGAAGAAGAGACTTCATTAATCAATTTATACTTTGCTCATATCGCTTATATGAAAGGTGATTACAAGCAAGCTTTGAATTTAATAAGAGGTGTGCCTGAAAAACAAGAACCTAAATTTCGAAGCCTGTCATTATTATATGCTACACAAATTTATCTTGTTAATGGCATTGCTGATACTGCGTATATTTATGCAAATGAGCTAATAAATGGTAAATATAATAAAAATGTGCGTGCCGGCTACGATCTTTTGCTTAACAGTAATTTAAGAGAGTTTATTCCGGCAGATTCAGTCTTAAGCTATGTTAATGCATACAATCAGGCGGTAACTTCTTATTTGTCACACTACGAATCTGAGAATGCACTCATTCAAAATTCATTATATAACTATAATCTACAAGTTCATCAGCGAGTAAAAGCAATTGAACAACGTAATAGAGCACGAACCATAATTTGGATATGCGCTTTTTTGATTCTCGTGATGAGTTGCGTAATCTTACTTTTTAAANAAAAAAACAAACGCAAATTAATCCAACTCAAATCTGCTTTCGATGAGATTGAGAGGTTGCAAAATCAACTTCACAATCCGGAGAGAGATACCCTAACCGGTGAAAATTTCGAAACTCAAGAAAATACAGACTGGAATGCTTCTGCAATTTCAGATTCCATCCACACATATTTATCAGATATCAATATTTCTAACCGTGCGTTAGAAACGGATAAGCAACTTAAAGCGTCTGATATATATGCTAAATTGCAAGAACTCCTTATTACAAATAAATCTATTGCTCAAGATTCAGATATTTGGGAAGAGTTACATAGTGTTATCAAGATACATTGCCCTAATTTCTTTATTTCTTTGAATCGTATATTTGAGAATAGAATCAATAAGGTGGATATACAGATTTTGATATTAATGAAATTCGGATTTTCTGTCTCGCAGATTAGTAAATTGATTAATGTGAGCTCATCTGCAGTTAC